>JAUSJX010000055.1 GCA_030647435.1 Candidatus Rokuibacteriota bacterium | reverse complement strand
CGTGAACACATGCGCCACCCTCACCCCGACCCTCTCCCTCTCCGAGGGAGAGGGAGCCGTTTCGATCCCCTCGCCCCCGGAGAGGGACAGGGTGAGGGGGCGCATAGGACGCGGAACACGCGTTCGTGAATAGAGCAGGCTAGTGCTCTCCACCCGTGAGGAAGAGTTTGTCCAAGGCGCCCGTGCGCTCGGCGCCGGGGACCTGCGCGTGATGGGCCGGCACATCCTGCCCAACATCACGAGCGCGCTCCTCGTCCAGGCCACGGTCTCGATCCCCGGCGCCATCATCGCCGAGGCCATCCTGTCGTTCCTGGGGCTGGGCGTCCAGCCGCCGAGCCCGAGCTGGGGCACCATGCTGAACGCGGCACAGCAGTTCCTCGAGACGGCGCCGTGGATGTCCTGGTGGCCGGGGCTCGCCATTTTCTCTCTCGCCCTGTCCTTCAACCTGGCGGGCGACGGCCTGCGCGATTGGCTCGACCCGAAGGACTACTAGGCGAAGATCTCGTCGACCGCGATGCGGAGATCGGGGAACACCGACGGCGAGACCGACTCGCCTCGCCGGAACGTTTGGACAGACGCGTAGCCGGAGCCGGAAGGGTTCGTATATGCCTTGACCTCATCGCGGGACACGTCCACGATCCAGTACTCGCGAATCCCGGCTTCAGCGTACAGAGGAAGCTTGAGATCACGGTCGCGTCTCAGTGAGGTGTCGGCGACTTCGATGAGGAGCAGCACGTCCTCCGCCGTCGGGTACGCCGAACGGTACGAGCGACGACGCGCTATGGCGACGTCCGGCTCCGGGGCGGACCGAGGCGACAGCCGGATGGTGAGCTGCGGCCAAACAACTGCGCGCTCACCCAGACCGGTCACGAACAATCGAATCAAGGCCGACACGGCGGCCCCGTGCCGGATTCCGGAGGGTGTCATCTCGACGATCTCACCGTCAAGCAGCTCGACCCGGTCCCGTTTCGTGAGGATCCCGGCCTCGGCCATGTGCAGATACTCGTCCACGGTGAACCGCCGCCGCACCACGTCGACGCTCATCGCACTCCTCCATGCGGGGAGCTTAGACGCTCCCCGCTCCTGCTGTCAGCGCCCACAGTAGGATACACCGCCTGGGCGCCGCCTAGGGGTGGGTGCCGACGTAGTCGGCCGCCGTCACCCACCCCATGGCTCCGAAGCCGCCGACGAAGTACACGTCGCTGACCTCGAGCCGCCAGAAGGCGAAGTCCTCGAAGTCCACCCACTGCCGGGCCTCCGGATGCCGGTCGAGGTACGTCGCGCGCGCTGCCGGCCGTCCTCCGTCGGCCACACGCGTGGCGCGGCCCATCACCGTCACGCGTCCGGCGGCGAGCGGGTCCTCCTTCCCACCGGGCTCGGTCACCAGCAGGCTCGCGCGCGCGTCGGCTTCGAGGTTCTGCGTGTGCATGGCCATGCCGCTGATGAGAAGCAGCGGCGCGCCCTGGGGGTCCGGCGCGTACGGCATGACCGAGCCGAACGGATGCCCCGGGTGCCGCCGGGAGAGCGTCGAGAGCGCACCTGCGCGCGCGAGGTGAACGAGGGTCCGCGCGCGCTCCGCATAGCTCGGCTCGGTTGTAGGCGCCGCCGGGCCGCCTCCCGGTCCAGGGCCAGCGTGGCGGCTCACGTCAGTCGCCTCTCGGATGTCATCAGGGTGGGCCCGGCTCCTAGAGCGCGCTGCGGCCCGAGGCCTTGTCCAGGAAGCCCACCAGCACCCGCGTGAACTCCTCCGGCTGCTCGACGTTGGAGAGATGCGAGGCCGAGCGGAGGATGGCCAGCTGCGCCCCCGGCAGCGCGGCGTGGATATCCCGCGCCATCTCGACCGGTGTGCCGGGGTCCTCTTCGCCGACGATGACCAGCGCCGGGCAGTGAAGCTCCTTCAGCCGGTCGGTCAGGTTGATTTTGGGAATGGCGTGGCAGCAGCCGATGTAGCCCGCGGGCGGCGTGCTGCGAATCATGCCGCCGATCCGCTCCATGACTTCGGGCCGGCGCGCGCGAAAAGGCGCCGTGAACCAGCGCTCGAGCGTGCCCGCCACGAGCGGCTCCATGCCCTTGGCGCCGACGGTCTTGATCCGGTCCTCCCAGATGGGCGCCGCCGCCGCCGGATACCGGCTCGTCGTATCGCACAGCACGAGGCTCTTGACCATCGCCGGGTGCTTCAGCGCAAAGGTCTGCCCGATCATGCCGCCCATGGAGAGCCCCACGAAGTGCGTCTCCTTGACGCCGAGGCCGTCGAGGAGGCTCTTCAGGTCGTCGGCCATCTGGTCGAGCGAGTAGGCGCCGTCGGGCGCGCTCGTCTGGCCGTGGCCGCGCGTGTCGAAGCGCAGCACGGTGTAGCGAGAGGCGAGCGCCTCGGCCTGCTCGTCCCACATGTGCAGGTTGCAGCCGAGGGAATGGCTCATCGCCACCACCGGGCCGCTGCCTTCCTTCTCGTAGTTGATCTCGATGCCGTTGGCCTTGATCTTCATGATACCTCCGTCGTGGGGGTGATCAGGGAACCAGAGAGAAGCGGCCGATCTTGGCGGGACGGTACACCTCGAAATCCCTCCGGTCCAGCGTGAAGACGCGGGTGATGCCCTCGCGCTCGGCGACCGTCACCAGCGCCGCGTCCGCCACGTCCATCGGCAGGTCGCGGTACTTGCGCATCAGCGCGCGCATACGCGGGACGTCTGCGGCATCGAGCGCAATGAGGGTAACCCCTCCCTCCTCGAGCATGTCCCAGACGGCATCCTGGGCCTCCCACGAGAAGTCAAGGAGGTAGAGGGCCTCGGTGATGACGGGCCAGACCGTGCAAAGAGGCCGGCGGATCGAACCTAGGGCCGTGCGGCATCGGTCGTGCTCCTGGTCACTCGCGTGCACGAGCGCAACGAGCGGCCCGGCGTCCAGCAGGGTCACGGACGCTTCCGCTCACGGAGCATCCTGGCGAACTTTTCACCTGTGCGAGACGAGAGATCCGGCGGCCCGCCCCGCACGCACCCGATCCAGGGCTTGAGGGCTTCGTACGCGCTCTCGAATTCCCGCACCGCCGTCTCCGTCTTCGCGAAGGCATGGATTGCGTCGCGAATGACCTTGGACTTGGTCTGGCCCTTGCGCCGCGCGAGGCGGGCGACCAGGCTCTCCGTCTTGGCGTCGAGCCGAACGCTGGTAGGCATACGCTTCCTCCTGTAGGACAGGACTGTACTACAGGCACTCCAACGACACAACCCCGGAAGGTGCTATTCGCGGGTGGCGGTGCTGGGACAGATCTGGTTGTAGGCGCAGTAGCGGCAGGTCTGGTAGCCCGGCGTCGGATCGAAGCGGCGGGCGCGGATGCCGGCGGCGGCCGCCTCGATGGCCTCTTGGGCCTCGGCGAGGTCTTTCTCCGTCGGCTTGTGCCGGCCGGCCAGGCCCGACTCGAGGAAGCGGAGCTCGACGCGCACCGGCAGGTGGCCCGTCATCTCCTTCTGCGCGAGCGCGTACATCTTGAGCTGGAGGCTGTCCTTGGCGCGCTGGTCGGCCTTCTTCTGCTCGGTGATGTCGCTCGACTTGTAGTCGATGACGATCGTACCCTCGGGCGTGTCGTCCACGCGGTCGAAGCGCCCCCGGACGCGCGTCGGCCCCAGCGCGAAGCCAAACTCGCGCTCGACGTCCGTGGGCTTCTGCCCTGACGCTTCCTCCTCGTGGTAGAAGCGCGTCAGCGCCTCGACACCCGCGCGCTTGCGCTGCTCCTCGTGCTCGCGCGTGAGGAACCCCTCGTTCCGCCACGCGTCGTCGAAGGCCTTCAAGAAATCCTCGAGCGAGGTGAAATTCCCCACGGCCCGGCGCCGCAGGTAGAACTCGACGGCCTTGTGAATCGAGCTGCCATAGACGACGCTGTGGTGCTGGCGCAGCGGGATGCGCTTGATGTGAATGTACTGGTACTTGAGCGGGCACGTCTTGTAGTCGTCCACCTGGTTGTGGCTGACCGTCAGCTCCTGCCCGGGCGGAATCGGCGCCGCTCCCGCCCCCTCGTGGGCCGGCGGCGGGGCGTTGCGCTGGAGCTCCTCGATCGCCTTGGCCTTGAACGGCCGTGCGGCGTCCTTGGGCAGGTCGAGCGCCTCCAGCACGAACTGGCTCGTCTTCCACTTCTTCCGGCCGCCCATGTCCTGTGCACTCGTGAGGTAGAGCGCCTCCTTGGCGCGCGTCATCCCGACGTAGAAGAGCCGCCGCTCCTCCTGCAGGTGGAAGTCGCCGGTCGGCAGCGTGTCCTTGATCAGCCCGAGCGGCATCTCGAGCGCGTCGCCGCGCCGCCGCGTCGGGAACTTCTCCTGGACACAGTTCACCAGGAAGACCACGGGCCATTCGAGGCCCTTGGCCTTGTGGACCGTCAGGACGGGCACGGCGGGTGTGTCCGTGTCAGCCTCGGCCAACGGCGGGTCGTCGCCCGCGTCCATCAAGGCGTCGAGGTGATTGACGAACTCGCGCACGTTATCGTACTGGAGCACGCGGGCGGCGTCCCGCACGCGCGTGAAAAACTTGCTGACGTTCTGGACCTCCTGCTCCTGCTCGGCGGGGGCCTTGGCGTAGCGGGTCATCAGCCCCGAGTCCACGAGGAACTGGTAGAGCAGCTCGCCCGTGGGCGTCTCGCGCGACAGCTCCATGTAGCGCACGAGGTCGGCCACGAGACGCCCGATGACCGCGCGCCCCTCCTCGCTGACGTCGAGGTCCGAGGGCACCTGACGCAGGACGTGGAAGAGCGTCCGGTGCTTGCGGTCTGCGTACGTCGCGCACTCGGTCAGGTCCACGATCGGCACCTGGTAGATGTCCGAGGAGGCGAGGTAGTGCAGGCTGACCGAGTCGTCCGTATGCGCAACGCTGCGAAGAAAGGCGATCAGGAGCCGGATCTCGGGCCGGCCGTAGAGCCCTGCGTTTCCCGAGAAGGTCCACGGAATGCCGCGCAGGTTGAGCGCGCGCAGGAAGGGGTCTGCATCATTATTCGCCCGCACGAGGATCGCCATCTCCCGATAGGGGCGCCCCGCCGAATGCTCCTCGGCGATCATCTCGACGGCGCGGTCGGACTCGCTCGACACCGTGTCGAAAGCCAGATGCACGGGTGGGCTGCCCACGCGCGGCTTGCCGTCGGGCCCTGTCGAGACCAGCTTCTTGTCGATGTGCTGCGCCGCCTCGAGACGATCCGGGTCATTGTGCTTGATCAGGCTGTAGGCCGCGTCCAGCACCGCCTGGGGCGAGCGGCGGTTCTCGATCAGCACCACCTTCTTCGCGTCGGGATACGTCCGGTCGAAGTCGAGGATGTTACTCATCGAGGCGCCGCGGAAGCGGAAGATGGCCTGGTCGTCGTCGCCGACGACGGTGACGTTGCGGTGCCTCGCGGCCAGCAACTTGACCACCTCAAACTGCGCGTAGTTGGTGTCCTGGAACTCGTCGACCAGGATGAAGCGGTAGCGCTCCTGGCAGCGCCTGAGAACGTGCGGCCGGGTGCGGAAGAGGCGCAGCACTTCCACGATCTGGTCGCCGAAGTCGATCTGGCCGAGCCGCGCCATGAGCGTCTGGTACTGCGCGTAGGTGCGCGCCAGCTCCACGTGCTCCTCGGCCTCCATGCGCGCGGCATCGTCGCCCACCGCGGCCAGCAGCCCCTCGGCGTGGGCCAGGTACTCGTCGGGCCCGACGTCCTCGTCCTTGAGCCGACTGAAGAGCGTGATCATGGCCTGAACGTGCCGCGTCGGATCGCCCAGCGGCCGGAAGTGCTTGAGCGGGAACTCGAAGAGATGATCGCGCAGGAAGATCACCTGCTCCGCCCGCGTGAGCACGCGGAAGTCGGGCGTCAGCCCCAGCTCCAGCGCGTTTTCCTTGATGAGCCGATCACCGAAGGCGTGGAAGGTCGAGATCTGGACGTCCGCGTAGCCGTAGGGCACGAGCGTGTCCACGCGCTCTTCCATCTCGGCCGCGGCCTTGTCGGTGAAGGTCAGCGCGAGGACCTCCGACGGCCGGGCCTTCCGCGTGGCGATCAGGTACGCGATGCGGTGAGTGATGACCGTCGTCTTGCCGGTGCCGGCTCCCGCGATGATGAGCAGCGGCCCGGCTTCGTGTGTGACGGCCTGCCGCTGGGCCTCGGTCAGGTCCTCGAGGATCCTCTCGGCTTCGCGCTGGACTTCAGCCATCAGCGGTCTAGCGGCGGATCTCGGAGTTGGCGGAGGCCATCAGCTCTTCGAGCTCGGGCGGGCGCACGAGCGCGATGTCCCCCCAGATCGTGCACTTGAGCGCGGCCAGCGCCGTCGCCGCGTCCACCGCCTCCTGGGCGGAACGCCCCTGCAATACGCGCCAGAGGAAGCCGGCGGCGTACGCATCGCCCGCGCCCACGCGGTCCACGGTGGTGACCGTGTAGAGCCGGGAGGGCCGCAGGACGGCGCCGGCGTCCAGCACGGCCGAGCCCGCCTCGCCGAGCGTCAGCGCGATGGTGGCCGCGGGCGCAAGCCGAGCGAGCCCGCGCAACACCTTCTCCGGCTCGCCTGACAGCTCGAACACGGTTTCGGCGTCGTCCGAGCCGATGAAGAGATAGCGGACAACCGGGAGCACCTCCGACAGAAAATCTCGAGCTTCCCTGGCCGACCAGAGGCGAGAGCGGTAGTTGACATCGAACGAGACCGGCACGCCCGCCGACTGCGCCTCCCGGCACGCCCGCCTGACGACGGCGCGGAGGTTGTCACCGAGCGCGGCGGTGATGCCCGAGAGGTGCACCATCCGCGCCCCGCGCACAATCGCCCAGTCCACCTCCTCCGGCACGAGCTGGCTCATCGCCGAATCGCGACGGTCGTAGAGCACGCGGACGGGTCGCGGCGGGACACCGTACTCGAGGAAGTAGAGGCCCATACGGCTGCCGGGCCGTCGCAGGACGCCCGCGCAGTCGACTCCATGGCCGGATAGCTCGCGCACGGTGCGATCGCCCCAGGCATGCTCGGCGGGCAAGGCCGAGATGAACGCCGTCCGCAACCCGAGGCGCGAGACGGCCGCCAGCACGTTGGCCTCGGAGCCGCCGATCTGGACATCGAGCGCGACGGCCTGGTCGAGGCGCTGCGGCGGCAGGGCGGCCAGCCTGAGCATGACCTCCCCCAGCCCGACGAGATCGTGGCCCATTGGGGAAGGCGTCAGGAGGCGGCCGCGAGGCGCACTTTGAACGTCGTGCCCAGGATCAGCTTGGTCTGCAGGCTCTCGAGGTGCCGGTCGGGTCCGAACGTGACGCTGGCTGGCTGGTTACGGCGCGCCCAGGAGGAAAAACTGGTGATGTCGATGAGAGCGCTAAGGCGGCCCGACGCGCCCTCCGGCACGGCCTGGAAGCGCAGCGGGATCAGCTCGGCATGGTAGCTGCTTGCGGAGACGTCGTCGGGGCCCTCGTCTTCCGGTCGCGAGCGGCGGACGATGAAGGTCCGATAGGTGCCGTCCGGCTCCCGCTCCAGCATGTTGGCGACGAAGTTGAGCTCGGCTGAGAGGAGATCGTCCACGCGGCGGTCGGCCGGCAACTTGAGCGTATCGTCCACCTGCCGGCGTCGCCCGAGGAAGAAGGTGTGCATGACGGAGTGGTACTCGACCGTGCCGCGGTCGTGGTCGTAGAGCATGTCGAGCCGGCTTTCTCGGCCCCGGATGGTGCTGTGGCTGCGGATCTCGACGGGCATGAACCGCCCCTGTCGGATCATGCCGCGGGCCTCCGTGTCCAGCGAGATGCTGTCCCCCTCGCCATTCATGCTGACACGATAGCGGCCGGCCTTGTGGTCGATCTCCTTCACGACCGTCCCCTTGAGGGCGAAGGTGATCAGGTTGAAGAGGACGCCCACATCCACCGAGTAGTCGAAGACTTGTCGCGCCGGAACGTCCGCCAGGGCTACCCGAGGACTCACCAGCAGCGGCAGCGAGGCCGCCAGGAAGGCTCGGCGCGAGAGGCGGAGGGCCATGGTCTCCTGCGATTGTACCTCAAACAGAGCAAGCAGCAATCCTGAGGAAGTCCTTGTATTTATGGTACGATAGGTGCCATCTCGCCTTACGCATTGATCGCTGAACCGTCGAGCTACCAGCCCACATTTTCGATTTGAACGCTGAACGCAGTGGGCCATAATCGGTCGACGCCCGCATGACACGCGGCTCTCGGGGGCTCCTCGCTGGTACGGAGGGCACCACCCAATGCAGGGCTCCTGACATGCCGCGCGAAACCTGGGGTTTTCGCTTGACTTGATAGGGTGTATGCGGCATAATAGTGGCAACATGTGGAGGTTGCCATGGCCCTGACCGCCCGCCTGCCGCTCGTCCCGCCCGGTGCGCACGAGGTGACGGATTCGCTGGCCATCTTCCGTGACGGCGAGCGCGTCGTCTTCTTCA
>JAUSJX010000054.1 GCA_030647435.1 Candidatus Rokuibacteriota bacterium | reverse complement strand
GTGGTCAGGCGAGGCGCAGCCGCAGGCGAGCCGAGCAACTCACGTGGTCAGGCGAGGCGCAGCCGCAGGCGAGCCGAGCAACTCACGTGGTCAGGCGAGGCGCAGCCGCAGGCGAGCCGAGCAACTCACGAAGACAGTTTCCGACGCCCAGCGTTGAGCGATCGCACCGAGGCCTTTGAAGCGGCGCTGAACCTGGCCCCGGGCAAGACGGCGCTGCTGGTGGTGGACATGCAGCGCGGCTTTCTCGACCCGGGCGAGGCGATGGAAGTGCCGCCCGCCCGCGACATCATTCCCCGGATCCGCACCCTCCTCGACCTCTTCCGCGAGAAACGCCTGCCCGACCTCTTTACCGAGTTCACCTATTCCGAGCGGGCGTCTCTCCTGGTGGGCGAGCTGCATCCCGAGCATCGCAAGGCTGCCCCGGGCGCTCCTCGCGGGTTCGGCATGGCTTCGTCCTCCTGCTTCGAGGGCGAGGCCAATCTCCGCGTCGTGCCCGAGCTCCAGCCCCGCCCGGACGAGCTGGTCGTGACCAAGTTCCACTACGACGGCTTCAACGGGACGCCGCTGGACGCTGCGCTCCGCGTCCGCGGCGTCACCCATCTGGTGCTGACCGGCACCATGACAGACATCTGCGTTCTGGCGACGATGATCGGGGGCATGAATCGCGAGTTCCGCATGACGGTCGTCGAGGACGCCACTGCCACCCTTTGGCCCGAGATCCAGCGCGCCACCCTCGACATCATCCGCCGCGCCTACGGCCGCGTCCTCACCGCCAAGCAGATCGCCGACGAGATCGGCCGATGGTAGCGTCGGCTCCCGCGGCATGGTAATTTCGTGGCCATGAACAACAGCTACCGCTTCTCGGGATGCATCCCCGCGAACCTGCTCCCCTTCACCGCCGACCTCCAGATCGACGTGGCGGCATACAAGAAGCACCTGCGCCGGCTGGCGGACACCAAGGGCGTGACGGCCATCGTGGCGAACGGCCATGCGGCCGAGGTGTCTTCGCTCTCCCGCGAGGAGCGCAAGCGGGCGCTGGCCCTCGCGCTCGAGGAAGTGGGCGGCAAGGTGCCGATCATCGCGGGCGTCTACTCGGACGGCACCCACGAGGCGATCGAGCTGGCGCGCGACGCCAAGGCCGCGGGCGCCTCGGGGCTCCTCGTCTTCCCGCCGACCATCTTCATGTGGGGCGCCCAGGTGAAGCCCGACATGGCGCTGCGCCACTTCTCCATGCTGGCGGACGGCGTGGACCTGCCGCTCATCGTCTTCGAGTATCCGCCGGCCTCGGGCATCGGCTACTCGCCCGAGACGCTCAGCGAGCTCTGCAAGATCCCGAGTGTCGTGGGCGTCAAAGACTGGTCCAACGACATTGTCGCCTACGAGAAGAACCTGCGCGCGCTCCGGGCCTCCGGGCGTCCCGTCGCGATGTTGTCGTCGTTCACGATGTCGTTGATGGCGAGCTTCTGCCTGGGTGCCGACGGGTGCATCTCGGGCATGGGCAGCGTCGCGGCAGACCTCCAGGCCGAGCTCTTCACCGCCGTGAAGGCGGGCGACCTCGCGCGTGCCCACCGCGCCAACGAGCGCCTGGCCCCGCTCGTGAGCGTGTTCTACGCGCCGCCATTCGTGGACATGCACAACCGCATGAAGGAGGCGCTTGTCCTGCTCGGCCGCATCCCGGCCGCGCACGTGCGGCCGCCGCTCACGCCGGTCTCCGACGACGAGCGTCAGCGGATCCGGCTGGCGCTGAGGGCCTCCGGACTGTCTGCCTAGCGTATCGGTACACCGCCAAGCCGCGGGGACCATGGAGCGAGTGGGTGCCTGAAATCAGCAGGTTCTTTGGCATCATCATCGCCATGTTCTACAACGATCACGCGCCACCACATTTCCATGCGCGCTACGGAGAGCAGCGGGTCCTTGGATTGGTGATGAAGTGGGCATCGCTTCATCAGGAGGAGCTGCGGGAAGATTGGCGACTGGCCGAGCGACAGGCGCCGCTCAGGTCCATCGCGCCATTGGAGTGATGCCATGATGAAGGATGTGGTCGGGGCCAAGCCGCTGGACGGCTTCCGGTTGCACGTGCGTTTCGAGGACGGTGTGGAAGGTGAGATTGATCTGACCGGTCTCATCCGCTTCGAAGGAGTGTTCGCTCCCCTGCGAGACCCGGCACGGTTTTCTGAGGTCCGGGTGCATCCTGAGCTCGGAACCGTGTGCTGGCCTAACGGAGCCGACCTCGATCCCGATGTACTGTACGCCAGGATCTCCGGCAAGCCCATTAGACTTGCTTGTGAGGAAACTCGTCCCTCCTGAAATCACGGGCCGGCCTGCTCGACTAGCTGCCGGGTGCCGCGCGCGCCAGCTCGGCGATCTTCTCCATCAGCCGGTCGGCGATCTTCTGCCACGTTTCCTTCGTGTTCGGCAGCGCGCGCAGATCGTCCACGCTGAACGGCGGCCCGATCACGATGTCGACGCGCTTCCCGATACGCGGGACCACGGATCCGATGGGCAGCACCTGGTCGAGCCCGCGGTGGAAGCACGGCACCACGGCGGCGCCGGTCTCGTAGAGCACCCGGCCCACGCCCGGCCGGCCGTGGCCCAGAGTCCCGCTGCGGGTCCGCGTCCCCTCGGGGAAGGTCCGCACGCAGCCGCCCTCCCGGAGCGCCGCGATGATCCGGTCCATCGCGGGCTGGAAGATCCCCTCGCCGCGGCGGACCGGAATGCACTTCATCCGCCGCATGAACCAGCTTATCAGCGGGCCCTTGAAGAAATTGCCCGCCTCGGGAACGTGATACGGGATGAAGTCGTACTCCCAAAAGATGCGCGGCCAGAAGATCAGCGTATCCACGAGACCGTCGTCGAAGATGGTGACGTGGTTCGAGGCGAAGACGAGCGGCAGGCGTGCCCCTTGGAGGTGATGCTTGCCCACGATCCGCGTCCGGTTCAGCACCTGCATCAGGACGGTGCACACCGGCACCACGAGCAGGCAGGTCAGGCACCAGGTGACGACTCGGTTCAATCTCTCACGGATGTCCATTGGAAGGGTCTGACCGGGCGGACAGTAGCCGGGGCGGGCCCCGGCGTCAAGCCGCCCGGCTCCGGCCGGGCGCTCCCCCGGGCCGCTTGCGGGGCTGGGCGCCTTGCGGTATAAGGGGGGCCACCCGATGGCGCCACAGAAACCTACGACGTCCCGGAGTCCCGAGGAAACCGCGCTGCTGCGAACGGCCCAGCGTCGCTTCCCGGGCGGTGTGCTCGGCGGCTACTACGCCCCCGACGATCTCCAGTTCATCGTCAAGGAAGCCCGCGGCGCCCACCTCTACGACTTCTCCGGGCGCGAGTACCTCGACTACCTCCTGGGCTCGGGCCCCATGGTGCTGGGCCACGCCCACCCGGCGGTGATCGAGGCCGTCGAGGCGCAGCTCAGGCGGGGCACGACGTACTTCCAGCTCTCCGAGCCCGCCGTGGCCCTGGCCGAGGAGATCTGCCGGGCCATGCCCTGCGCCGAGCAGGTGCGCTATACCTCCTCGGGCAGCGAGGCGACGTTCTTCGCGTTGCGCGTGGCGCGGGCCTTCCGCAAGCGCGACAAGATCCTGAAGTTCGAGGGCGGCTTCCACGGCACCCACGACTACTCCCTGATGAGCGTGGGGCCGAAGGCGCCCAAGGCCTTCCCCGCGCCCACGCCCGACTCGGCCGGCATCCCGCACGCCATCGGCGACGAGGTGCTGATCGCGCCCTTCAACGACCTGGCGGAGACCGAGGCCATCATCGCCGCGCACCACGAGAGCCTGGCGGCCGTGATCATGGAGCCCTTCCAGCGGCTGATCATCCCGGACAGGGGCTTCCTGGCGGGCGTGCGCGAGGTCACGCGCCGCTACGATCTGCCGCTCATCTTCGACGAGATCGTGACAGGCTTCCGCTTCGCTTACGGCGGCGCCCAGGAGTACTACGGCGTCGTGCCGGATCTCGCGGCGGTGGGCAAGATCATCGGCGGCGGCTTCCCGCTGGCGGCCGTGGTCGGTCGCGAGGAGATCATGCGCCACCTGGCGCCCGCCATGGAGACCACGGGCGAGTTTGTCCAGCAGGCGGGCACGCTCAACGGCAACCCGGTTGCGGCGGCCGCGGGGCTGGCCACGCTCGCCGAGCTCCGCAAGCCGGGCGCCTACGAGCGTCTCTTCGCAACCGGCAACCGCGTCAAGACGGCGCTCGTGGAGGCCGCAAGGCGCGCGGGCTTCCAGGCGCAGGTCGCGGGCGAGGCGCCGGTCTTCGAGATCTACTTCACCGACCGCCCCATCACCGACTACCGGGCCACGCTGACGGCCGATCGGGCGCTCCACGCGGCGTTCACCCGCGCGCTCCTCGAGCGGGGGGTGGTCAAGGCAGCGCAGAAGATCTACGTCTCCCTCGCTCACAGTGAAGAAGACATCCAGCGGACCGTCCAAGCATTCACCGCGGCTTTCGAGGCCGTGGCCGAGCAGCGACCGTAACGCCCACTAAGGAGGGCAAGGACCATGGCGGAGAAATGGACAGAGGAGAAATGGGCCCAGGCTGAAGACTTCTGGTACAGCGGCAAGACCACCCGGCGCCGCTTCATCGGCTTCGGCGCCGCGGCGGCAGGGGCGCTTGGCGCCACCGTGGCCGTGCCCGCGTGGTGGCGGGACGCCTTCGGCCAGGCCAAGCCGTACAAGGTCGGCACGCTGCAGCCGCTCAGCGGCGCGGCGGCCGCGGGCGGCAAGACGGCGCTGGTCGGCGTGCAGATGGCTGTGGACCGCATCAACAAGTCGGGCGGCCTCACCGGCCGGCCCATCGAGCTGATCATCGGCGACTACGAGTCCAAGCCCGATGTCGGCCGGCGCAGGGCCGAGAAGCTCGCCCTCGAGGACAAGATCGACGCCCACGTGGGCGGCTACCTGTCCAACGTGTGCCTGGCCTGCATGCCGGTCTGGGACGAGCACAAGATCGTCAACATGATCGGGGTGTGCCTCGATACCACGATCACCACGAGCAAGTGCAGCAAGTTCACCTTCCGGCCCTTCGACTACGCCCCCGCGCAGGCGGTGGCCTTCGCGCCGTACATGGTGAGCAAGCTCGGCAAGAAGTGGCACATCGTCTTTGCGGACTACGCCTGGGGCCAGTCCACCCGCGACGCTTTCGCCGACGAGATCAAGAAGAACGGCGGCGAGATGGTCGGCAGCACGGGCATCCCCCTCGGCACGGCCGACATGACGCCGTTCCTGTCGAAGATCAGCGGCAGCTTCGACGGACTCTTCGGCATCTTCTTCGGCGGCCAGGGCATCTCGTTCGTGACCCAGACCTTCGACCTCGGCATGTCGAAGAAGTACAAGATCGCCGGCGATGGCGCCATGACACCCTCGGTGAGCCTGCCCGCCATCGGCGCCAAGGGCGAAGGCTTCGTCGGCATCGACCGCTACATCCCGGTGCTGGAGGGGCCGCTCAACACGCCCCATCACAAGAAGTTCCTCGACGACGCGGTGGCGCGACTCAAGGCCATCGACCCGTCGGGTCCCCTCCCCGACCGTTTCGTGCAATCGAACTTCGAGGCCGTCAACTTCCTCAAACTCGGGATCCAGAAGTCGGGCTTCCGCGGGCGCGAGGACTCGATGAAGCTCATCGCGGCCCTCGAGGGCATGGAGGTCAAGGAGAGCGACGACTTTCCGCAGGGCGACAAGACGCTGCGCAAGGAGGACCACCAGGCCTTCCTGCGGGAGTTCATCTACGAGCTCAAGAACGTCAAGCACCGGCTGCTGGAGATCGTGCCGAAGGAAAAGACCCTGGTCCCGGCGGCCTGCAAGTTCGCGTAGCGTGATGGTGGACCAATCCCGAGGGAGCGCTCCGGCGGAGCTCGGCCGGGGCGCTCCTTCGGGTCCCATTCTGCGCACCGAGGGACTCACGATGCGGTTCGGCGGCCTCGCGGCCGTCAACAACGTGAGCCTCTCGGTCCCGCGGGGCGAGATCCGCGCCATCATCGGTCCCAACGGCGCGGGCAAGAGCACCTTCTTCAACTGCCTGACCGGTGTCCTCCGACCCACCGGCGGGCGCATCCTCCTCGACGGCGAGGACGTGGCCGGACTGCCGCCGAACCGGATTTCCCGCAAGGGCATTGCGCGCTCGTACCAGATCACCAACATTCTGCCCGGCGCCACCGTGCTCGAGAACGTCCGTATCGCCGCCCAGTCGCGGCAGCATGGCTGGAGCCTGCTGAGCCACCACCGCGCCTTCGGCGACCTGATCGACCGGGCGCGAAGCGTGCTGGAGGCGGTGGCGCTCCGCGAGAAGGAAGAGGAGCTGGCGGCCAACCTCTCGCACGGCGAGCAGCGCAACCTCGAGATCGGCATCGCCCTGGCCACCGAGCCCCGGCTCCTGTGCCTCGACGAGCCGACGGCCGGAATGAGCGTCACCGAGACCCACGCCACGGTCGACTTGATCCGCCGCATCGCCCGCGACCTGACCATCCTCATCGTGGAGCACGACATGGAGGTCGTGATGGGCCTCGCGCGGACGATCACCGTGCTCCACTACGGCGAGGTGCTCGCCGAGGGAACGCCGGCCGAGATCCAGGACAACCCGCGGGTGCAGGAGGTCTACCTCAAGACCTGATGCTCGCGCTCACGGAGGTTCACACCTACTACGGCAAGAGCCACATCCTGCTCGGCGTCTCCCTCGAGGTGCAGCCGGGCGAGGTGGTCGGTCTCCTCGGCCGGAACGGCGTCGGCAAGAGCACCACGCTCAAGACGGTCATGGGGCTCGTGCGGCCGTCGGGGGGACACGTGCGCTTCGAGGGGCGCGAGATCGCGGGCACGGCGCCCCACCGCCTCGCCCATCTCGGCATCGCCTGGGTACCCGAAGACCGCCGCATCTTCCGGCTCCTCACGGTCATGGAGAACCTGCGCACGGGGCTCGACCGGCCGGGGATGACCGAGGCCCGGCGGCGCGAGCTGCTCGACAAGGTCTACGCCCATTTCCCCGTGCTGGCGGAGCGGCGGAGCCAGGCGGGGGGCACGCTGTCCGGCGGCGAGCAGCAGATGCTCGCCATCGCGCGCGCCATGATGCTCGAGCCCAAGATCATCCTCCTCGACGAGCCGACGGAGGGGCTGATGCCGCGCATGGTCGGCCAGATCCGCGAGATCATCACGCTGCTCCACCAGGACAGCGTGGCGATCCTGCTGGTCGAGCAGAACGTGCCGCTCACCCTGGACGTCAGCGATCGCGTCTACATCATGGAGAAGGGTCTCGTCCGCCACCACGCCACGGCCGCCGAGCTGCGGGCCGACCACGCCGTCATCCACCAGTACCTGGGGGTCTAGCCGTGGCGATCCCCTTCGAGCAGATCCTCATCCAGACGGTCAACGGGCTCGTCAACGGGATGATCCTCGCGCTCGTGGCCTCAGGGCTGACGCTCATCTTCGGGATCATGGACGTGGTCAACTTCGCCCATGGCGACCTCGTGATGCTAGGCGGATTCACGGGCGCGGTGACCATCACGGCGACGGGCAATTTCTGGCTCGCCCTCCTCGTCGCCGTGCTCGTCATCGCGGTGTTCGGCGCCGCGCTCCAGGCGACGACGCTGCGCCCGCTGCTGGGCCGCGATCCCCTCACCACCATCCTCGCCACCTTCGGCATATCGCTCGTGCTCCAGAAGTACGCGCTGTGGCAGTGGGGACCGTCGGCGCGCAGGATCCAGGAGCCCCTCACCGGCCAGTTCCAGCTCTTCTACCTGCAGTACCCGTGGTACCGAGTGCTCACCGCCGTCCTCTCGGCGGCCATCATCGGCGGCTTCTGGCTCTTCCTCAGGCATGGCAAGTACGGCATCTGGATCCGCGCCACCATGCAGGACCGCATCATGGCCTCGGCCATGGGCATCCCGGTCCCGTGGGTCCACACCGGCGTCTTCGCCATCGGCGCCGGCATGGCCGCCGCCAGCGGGGTGCTCTTCGGCCCCCTCGGCGGAGTCACGCAGAACATGGGACTCGACTTCACGCTGCGGGCCTTCATCGTGGTGGTGGTGGGCGGGATGGGCAATCTCGGCGGCTCCATCTTCGCCGCGATCCTCATCAGCCTGCTCGAGGCCTACGCCTCCCTGGTCGTGAGCCCGGCCCAGGCGGTGATCGTCTCCTTCGTGGTCCTGATCCTCACGCTCCTCTTCCGGCCCACGGGCCTCTTCGTCCCAACGCCGAAGTGAGGCCCCCGAAGTGAGGATCCAATGATCGCCCGCCGCGCGCCCACCGCCTACTGGACCGGCTTCGCCGTCGTGCTGGCCCTGCTGGCCATCGCCCCCCTCGTGTTGCCGGAGTTCTGGCGACGCTTCGTCACCGAGATCCTGATCTGGGGCCTGCTGGCCATGTCCTCGGACATCCTGATCGGCTACACGGGCATGGTCTCCTTTGGCCACTCGGTCTTCTTCGGGCTGGGCATATACGGGGCAGCCGCCGCCCTCCTTTCCGTCAAGCCACCGAACCTGTGGCTGGCGCTCCTCTACGGGCTGACGGCTGCCGGTCTGGCCGCCGTCTTCGTGGCCTACTTCTCCACACGGCTGCGCGACATCTACTTCGCCATCACGACGCTCGTCTTCTCCCAGATCTTCTACGTCATCATCTTCACGTGGACCGCGGTCACGGGCGGCGAGAATGGGCTGACCTTCGCCCAGCCGTTGCTCTCTCTCCCCGGCCTCGGGGCGGCGCGCTTCACCCCGGAGACCCTTCACTGGTTCGTGCTCGGGGTGGTGACGGTCTCGTACCTGCTCCTCCGGCGCATCACCCAGTCGCCGTTCGGGATGGTGCTGCAGTCCATCCGCGAGAACGAGCCGCGGACCCGGGCCATCGGCTACGCCGTCGAGCGCTACAAGATCGTGGCGGTCATGCTCTCTGGGCTCTTCGCGGGCCTGGCCGGCGTCCTCTACGCGGTCCAGAACAAGTTCGCCGCGCCCGACTTCGTCTTCTTCGCGGTCTCCGGCGAGGTCGTGATCTTCAACGTGATGGGCGGCATGGGCACGCTGGTGGGGCCGGTGGCGGGCGCGGCCTTCTTCCTGCTGCTGCGCGAGGGCGTCTCGCGCTACTTCACCGAGTACTACCTGATCCCGGTGGGCATCATCTTCACCGCGATGGTGATCTTCATGCCCCAAGGCCTCCTCGGCTTCGCCAGGCGCCGCCTGAACCAGTAGACGGCGTCAGCGCCCCGTGCTCCCGAAGCCGCCCTCGCCGCGTGCGGAGTCGGGCAGCCGTTCCCCCTCCACAAGGCGCGCGCGCGCCACGGGCTGGACGACCAGCTGGGCGATGCGTTCGCCGCGCTCGATGCCGATGGCCTCGGCGCCGTGGTTGATCAGCAGCACCTTCAACTCGCCGCGGTAGCCCGAGTCGATGAGCCCCGGCGCGTTGAGCACGGTCACGCCCTTCTGCATCGCGAGGCCCGAGCGCGGCAGCACGAACCCTGCGTGGCCCTCGGGGATGGCGACGGCGAGCCCGGTGGGGACGAGCCGCCTCTCGCCGGGCTCGAGCGTCACGGCCTCCGAGGCGCGCAGGTCGAGTCCCGCGTCACCCGGCTTCGCGTAGGCGGGCAGCGGCAGCCCGCTATCCAGCCTGACGGCGGCGATGTCCACCAGATGCGTCCCGGCCTCCCGATGCTCCTGTGCCTTGGCCACCTTGACCTCCCGTCACGCCGGGGCCCGGCGGGATCGGCTGCGGTGAGCCGAGATTAGCAGAACCGGTGCGCCTGTATCCGATTTGAGTCGTTGACGGGCCGCGGGGGCGTCCCGACACTGGCGCCATGCTGGCCCGGGTGCGCTCGGCCACGGTTTTCGGCATCGAAGCTGCCGACGTCTTCGTCGAGGTGGACGTGGCCCCGGGCCTGCCGTCCTTCACGACGGTAGGCTTGCCGGATTCCGCCGTGCGCGAGAGCCGCGACCGCGTGCGCGCCGCGATCCGGAACGCAGGGCTCGACTTCCCTGTGGACCGCATCACGGTCAACCTCGCCCCCGCCGACCTCCGCAAGGAAGGCGCGGCCTTCGACCTGCCGATGGCGCTCGGCATCCTTTCTGCGACGGGGATCGTCAAGCCGGGGCTCATCGAGGACGCGATCGCCCTCGGCGAGCTCTCGCTCGACGGGCATATCCGGCCGGTCCGCGGCGTGCTGCCGGTGGCGCTCCACTGCCGGCGCCGCGGCGTCCCGCGGCTTCTCGTTCCGGCGGGCAACGCGGCCGAGGCCGCCGTCGTCAGCGGCGTCGGCATCATCCCGCTCGCCACGCTTCACGACGCCGTCGAGTACCTGAACGGCGAGCGCGACATCCCTCCTCACCGTCACGATTCCGACGGCTGGAACACGAATCCGGAGCCCGACGGTCTCGACCTCGCCGACGTGCGGGGCCATGCGTGGGCCAAGCGCGCGCTCGAGATCGCCGCGGCGGGCGGCCACAATCTCCTCATGCTGGGCCCGCCGGGCTCGGGCAAAACGATGCTCGCCCGCCGCCTCGCCACCATCCTGCCGCCGCTCGCGCTCGAGGAAGCCATCGAGATCACCGCGGTGTGGAGTGTGGCCGGGCTCCTGCCGGCGGGGCACGGCCTCGTGCGCGAGCGGCCGTTCCGCGCGCCTCACCACACGGCCTCCGGAGCGGGGCTTATCGGCGGCGGCAGCGTTCCGCATCCGGGTGAAGTGAGTCTCGCGCACCTGGGCGTCCTCTTCCTGGACGAGCTACCCGAGTTCTCCCAGCGCGTCCTTGAATCGCTGCGCCAGCCTCTCGAAGACGGCACCATGGTCGTCTCGCGCGCCGCCGGCAGCGCGGCCTTCCCCGCCCGCTTCCAGCTGGTGGGCGCCGCCAACCCGTGCCGGCGGGGCTGCGGGTCACTCGAGGCGTGCGTGTGCACGGCAGGCGAGAAGCGTCAGTACCTGGCGAGGCTGTCGCGGCCGCTCCTGGACCGCATCGACCTTCACCTCGAGGTGCCCGCCGTGGCGTACGCCGAGTTGTCGGCAGGCGGGGGAGAGTCCTCGACGGCGGTGCGCGCGCGGGTCGAGACCGCGCGCGGGCGCCAGGCCGAACGCCTCGCGGGCTCGGGCGCGCGCGTCAACGCGCGGATGAGCGGGCGCCAGGTGCGCCGCTTCTGCCCGATACCGCCGGAGGCGACGCGATTGCTCGCGCAGGCGGTCCTCCGCCTCGGCCTTTCCGCCCGCGGCCACGACCGCGTCCTGAAGGTCGCGCGCACTATCGCCGACCTGGCGGGATGTGAGAGGATAAGCGCGGAGTACGTGTCCGAGGCCGTCCAGTACCGCGGCCTCGACCGCGGCCTCTGATCTTCAGATCAAGGAGACCCGCATGCCGACCTCGCATCCGATGACGCTGACCCGCGAGGGGACGACCCTCCTGATCGTGGACATGCAGGAGCGCCTCTTTCCGGCCATGGACGCCGACCACCGCGAGGAAGTCATGCGCAACATCAAGGTCCTCGCCGCGACAGCCCGGCGGCTGCGCCTGCCCGTGGTGGCGACGGAGCAGTACCCGAAGGGCCTCGGCCACACCTTGCCCGAGCTCCGCGACACGCTCGGGCCCGAGATCCAGGCCGTACCGAAGGTCAGCTTCTCCTGCTGGGCTGCGGAGGAAGTGCGCGCGCGGCTCCGCGCGGCCGGTACGCGCCGCGTGATCCTGGTTGGGATCGAGGCGCACGTCTGCGTGCTGATCTCGGCGCTCGAGCTCATGAGTGAGGGCCTCGCCGTGCACGTGCCCGCCGACGCCGTCACCTCGCGAACCCAGGGCAACTGGCGGCTCGGCGCGGAGCAGCTGAGACAGGCGGGCGCCGTGGTCACAGCCACCGAGACCATCGTCTTCCAGCTCCTCGGCCAGGCCGACACGGACGACTTCCGGGAGCTCGCCCGCCTCGTCCGCTGATGCCGCGCTATTTCGACATTTGCTCGACGGTCCTGATCGTGGTGGGCTACGGCATCCTGCCCGAGGAGGAAGACCGCCCGGGCGCCTACGACCTGAAGCGCGAGATCGTCTCACGCGGCCTGGGCGCGGAGAGCCGCGGCGCGGTGGTCGTGACCGACATGTGGATGGTCAACCAGGAGATGGCCGAGCTCTTCCCCGCCATCGCCGTGGGCGGCCCCGGCGTGAACGCCTTCGCGGCCCAGATCTACGAAGAGCTGCCGGTGGCGTTCACGCGCGACGAGCGCGTCTTCATTCAGATGAGCGGCGGGCAGATGAGCGGCGGGCAGATGAGCGGCGGGCAGATGAGCGGCGGGCAGATGAGCGGCGGGCAGATGAGCGGCGGGCAGATGAGCGGCGGGCCGGGAAAGCGCGCGGCGCTGTGGGGCATGGACCAGGAGGCGACGCGGGAGGCGGTAGAGCGCTTCGTGAAGGACGGCTTCCTGGATCGCTTCCTCGATGCGGTCTGGAAGCGGAACGGCTAGCGGACGGTCGGTCCGGCCTTCCCCCGCGGGATATTCGTGATGGTGACGGTCCCGTCGGTCTCCATGTAGCGATAGACGACGCTGCGCACGAACCTGCCGCTCCCCGCGCCGCCCGAACCCAGGATCTTCTGGACGTACTGCTGGGTCTCGGCATACGGCGGAACGCCGCCGTAGTGGTCCACGGCCTTCTCCCCCGCGTTGTACGCCGCCAGGGCGAGTGACACGTTGCCCGGGTACTTGTCGAGGAGATAGCGGAGGTGGCGCACCCCGCCTTCGATGTTCTCCCGCGGGTCGAAGACGTCGCGCACGCCGAGCGACGAGGCCGTGCGCGGCATGAGCTGCATCAGCCCCTGGGCGCCCTTGTTGGACACGGCCCGAGGGTTGAAGGCCGACTCCACGCGGATCACCGCTTCGACGAGGTCGGCCGCCACGCCGTGGCGCGCGGCGATCTCGCGGATCTCGTCGCTGAAGCGCGAGCGGATCCCCTCGGGCAGCCTGAGCCAGCCCCGCGCGGTCCCGGACAGCGTACCGACGCGCCGGAAGCGCGGGTCCGTCGGCGCATTGGTGAAGTGGGCGACGCCGTCCTCGTCCACCCAGCGGTAGAGACCCGAGGCGAAGGCGGCGGGCGCCAGGGCCATGATCAGGGTCAGTGAGGTGAGGACGGCGAGCAGAACCACAGTAGAACGAAGATAGCGAACAGGAGCCGATCTCGCAAACTGAAAACGGCTGCCGAATTCCGGCAGCCGTTTCCTCCTTCCAGAACGGCTACTTGACCTTAGTTCCGCGAAGACAGCAGGGCGTCCCGAATCCGGCCGCCGCGGGGCAGAGCGTCTTCGAGGGCCAAGTCGAGCACTTCCTGCACCGAGTCCACGAGATGGAAGGTCATGGTCTCCCGGAGGCGCTTGGGCACGTCCTCGAGCAAATTCTTCTCATTCCGCCGCGGCAGGATGACCGTGCGGACACCCGCGCGCCGGGCCGCGAGCACCTTCTCCTTGATGCCGCCCACCGCGAGGACGCGGCCGGACAGCGTCACCTCTCCCGTCATCGCCAGCCGCGGCTTGACGGGCCGCTGGCTCATCAGCGAGGCCAGCACCGTGACCATGGTCACGCCGGCCGAGGGGCCGTCCTTGGGGATGCCGCCGGCCGGGACGTGGACGTGGATGTCCGACGTGTCCCAGAAATCGGACCGGATGCCGAGATCCGCGGCGTGCGAGCGGACCCACGACAGCGCGGCCTGCGCCGACTCCTTCATCACGTCGCCCAGCTGCCCGGTGAGCGTGAGCGTCTTGCTGCCCTGCATGCGCGTCGCCTCGATGAAGAGGATGTCGCCGCCCGCCGCCGTCCAGGCCAGGCCCACGGCCACGCCGGGCACGCGAGTGCGCTCCTCGAGCTCTTCCACCAGGAAGCGGGGGGCGCCCAGGAGCTCGCCTACAAGCTCGGGTGTCACCTCGACCGGCTCCGTCGACCCTTCCACCCGCCGCTTGGCGACCTTGCGCGTGATCGCGGCGATCTCGCGCTCGAGATTGCGGAGCCCCGCCTCCCGCGTGTAGTACCGCACGAGCTGGGTCAGCGCGGCGTCGGTCCAGCGGATCTGCTCGCCCTCCACAAGACCGTGATCCCGCGCCTGCTTGGGCACGAGGTGCTGGCGCGCGATCCGAACCTTCTCCTCTTCCGTGTAGCCGGGCAGATCGATGATCTCCATCCTGTCGCGGAGCGCGGGCGGCACGGTGTCGAGGAGGTTGGCTGTCGTGATGAAGAGCACGCGCGACAGGTCGAACGGCACGTCCACGTAGTGGTCGCGGAAGGCGGCGTTCTGCTCGGGGTCGAGGACCTCGAGGAGCGCCGAGGCCGGGTCGCCGCGGAAGTCCATCCCCAGCTTGTCGATCTCGTCGAGCATGAGGACCGGGTTCTTGGACTCGGCGCGGCGCAGTCCCTGGATGATCTGGCCCGGCAGCGCACCGATATAGGTCCGCCGGTGGCCGCGGATCTCCGCCTCGTCCCGCATCCCCCCGAGCGAGATCCGGTGGAACTTCCGCCCGAGCGCCCGTGCGATCGAACGTCCAAGCGAGGTCTTGCCGACCCCTGGCGGGCCCACGAAGCAGAGGATCGGATCCCGGCCGATCGGGCGGATAGTCTTGACCGCAAGGTACTCGAGGATGCGGTCCTTGACCTTCTCGAGCCCCGAGTGGTCCTCGTCGAGGACCGCGCGCGCGGCCGTCAGGTCGAGCGAGTCCTCGGTCTCCTTGCTCCACGGCAGCGCCACGAGCCACTCGAGGTACGTCCGCGCCACGGTGTACTCGGCGGCCGCGGGCGACATCCTCGAAAGCCTGTCGAGCTCGCGCAGGGCCTCTTTCTTGGCCTCGTCGGTCATCCCGGCTGCTTCGATCTTCTCCCGAAGCTCGTCGATCTCCTGGGTGCGCTCGTCAGTCTGGCCGAGCTCCTTCTGGATGGCCTTGAGCTGCTCCCGGAGGTAGTAGTCGCGCTGGGTCTTGCCCACCTCGGACTCGACCTGGGACTGGATGCGGGAGCCGAGCTCCAGCACCTCCGCCTCCTTGGTCAGCGCCGGCACGAGACGCGCGAGCCGCGCCTTGACATCGGCCGTGGCGAGCAGCTCCTGCTTCGTCTGGGTCGAGAGCGAAGGCAGCGAGGCCGCGATGGCGTCGGCGACCCGCCCGGGATGCGTGAGCTGCGCGACCGCGTCGGCGATCTCGTCAGGAAGGAGCGGCGAGAGCTCCGCGATCCGCCTGAAGAGCGTCGTGGCGTTGCGCGTGAGCGCCTCGGTCTCGAGATCGCCCGGGGCCGGCATGATGTCCGGCACCTCCTCAACGCGCGCGCGCAGGAACGGCTGGGTCTGTACGACCTCGAGGAGGCGGATGCGCGTGAGCCCCTGCACCGCCATGCGGACGGACCCGTCCTGCTGCCTGAACACCTTGTGGATGGAGGTGTAGGTGCCGACCCTGTGGAGATCGCTCTCCTGCGGCTGGTCCAGCGCCGGATCCAGCTGCCCGAATGTGCCGATGGCAGCGCCGGCGCGCACCGCATCCTTGATGAGCTTGACCGAGGACTCGCGCCCGGCGGCCAGCGGCAGCATCGCCTGCGGGAAGAGCACGGTGTCGCGCAGAGGGAGCACCGAAATCACGTCGGGCACACTCGTGCCTGCGTCGTTCGTCACCACGTCCGCCTTCAGTTCTTCAGCCATTTTCGATTCGTCCTTTCAGAGCCCGCTTAAAAGAGATCCACGGGCTTCAAGTGGCTCGAAGCCGCCCGCACCAGCGCCTCGCTGCGGCCGCGGCTCGCGGCATCCCGCGCGTCGTCCATCCCGCTCCGCACGTGGCTCGTGAGGTCCTCGAGCTGGTGCTGCATGTCCATCATGCGGCGCCTCATCTTTAAGATGATCTCGATGCCCGCGAGATTCACCCCGAGATCCCGCGCCAGCCGGACCACCCTGGCGATCTCCTCCACGTCCTCGGACGAATACATGCGCGTCCGGCCCTCGGTGCGGGAGGGGCGGATCAGGCCCTTCTTCTCGTACATCCGGAGCGTCTGGGGGTGGAGCCTGAGCATCTCCGCCACGACGCCGATCATGTAGACTGGCTTGCCCTTGTCGGTCACGCTCTCGCCTCCTGCCGCGGCGACGCCGGCAGGAGCCGGCCGATCTCGCGGAAAAGCTCCTGCGTGCGGGCGTCGATTCCGCGCGGGATGGCCACGCGCACGGTGACGTAGAGGTCGCCCCGGCCCTCGCCGCTCAGGCGCGGCAGCCCCCGGCCCCGCAGGCGGAGCACCTGGCCGCTTTGCGTTCCCGGCGGCACCACGACCTCCGCCGTTCCTTCGAGGGTGAGCACCGGCGCGCGGACCCCCAGCACGGCCTCGACCACGGTCACCGCCACCTCGATGTAGAGGTTGTCGCCCTTTCGGGTGAACGCCGTGTCCTCGCGCACGCGCGTGATGACCATCAGGTCTCCGCGCGGCCCGCCGAACGGGCCGGCATGTCCCTCGCCGGGCACACGCAGCTGGACGCCGGTGTCCACGCCGGCCGGGATGGCGACGGCTACTGTAGCGGTCTCTGGGCGCGCGCCGCGGCCACGGCACTCGGAACAGGGATCACTGACCCGCTCGCCGGCCCCGTCGCAGGCCGGACAGGTCTCCGGGGCGATCGCGCCCCGGTCCGTCCAGACGGCACCCGTGCCGCCGCAGTGACCGCAGCGCACGGCAGCTGCCCCCGGGCGGCTGCCCGTTGCCTGGCAGGCGCGGCAGGGTGAGAGACGCTCCACCACCACGTCGGTGGCGACACCCGAGGCGGCCTGCTGGAAGGACAGCTCGACCGGCACGTGGAGACTCTCTCCGCGACGGCCGGCCATCGGCCGGGAGGCTCTCCCAGGGCGCTCGCTCCCCTCCCCGACCACAGGTCCGCGGTCGTAGAGAGTGCGCGCGGTCGGATCGCTCAGCACCCGGTAGGCCGCGACAATCTCCTCGAAGAGAGCCCCAGTGTCGCGGTCCAGGAAGTTGACGTCCGGAGAGTACCGCCGGGCCAAGCGCTGGTACGCCTGCCGAATCTGGACAGGCCTGGCGCTGACACTGACCTCGAGCACCGCGTAGTAGTCGCGTGGCATGGGTGGCTTCGCGGGGGCGGCCTGGATCATGGGCCGCCCCCGCGGGTCCCTACTTCTTGTCGCCGAGGTCCTTGAACTCGGCGTCGATCACGTCGCTCTTCGGGGCCTGGGCACCCGCGCCGTCACCGGAGCCGGCCTGGCCGCCCGGCGGCTGCGCGGAGGCCTGCGCCTCGCGGTACATCACCTCGGCGAGCTTGTGGGACGCCTTCGTCAGCGCCTCCTGCGCGCGCTTGATGCGGTCGAGGTCGTCGCCCTTGAGAGCCTCGCGCGCCTCGCCCATCGCCGCTTCGTTCGCCTGCTTGTCCTCGGCCGGAACCTTGTCGCCGAGGTCGCGCAGGGTCCGCTCGGTCGAGTAGACCAGCGAGTCGCACTGGTTCTTGACCTCGATGGCCTCTCGGCTCTTCGCGTCGTCGGCCGCGTGGGCCTCGGCTTCCTTCTTCATCCGGTCGATCTCATCCTTAGTGAGGCCGGACGAGGCCGTGATGGTGATGTTCTGCTGCTTGGCAGTCGCCTTGTCGCGCGCCGACACGTTCAGAATGCCGTTCGCGTCGATGTCGAACGTCACTTCGACCTGCGGCACTCCGCGCGCGGCCGGCGGGATCCCGTCCAGATGGAAGCGTCCGAGCGTGCGGTTGTCCCTGGCCATGGGCCGCTCGCCCTGGACCACGTGCACCTCGACCGACGGCTGGCTGTCCGAGGCCGTCGTGAATGTCTCGGTCTTCTTCGTCGGGATCGTGGTGTTGGCCTCGATGAGCCGCGTCATCACGCCGCCGAGGGTCTCGATGCCGAGCGACAGCGGCGACACGTCGAGGAGCAGAAGGTCCTTGACCTCACCCGTGAGTACCGCTGCCTGGACCGCGGCACCAACGGCCACCACCTCGTCCGGGTTGACGGTCTTGTTCGGCTCCTTGCCGAAGAGCTTCTTGACCTCCTCCTGCACCTTCGGCGTGCGGGTCTGGCCGCCCACCAGGATGACCTCGTCGAGGTCGCCGGCGCTGACGCCGGCCTGGCGCATGGCCTCACGGCACGGGGTCAGGCTGCGCTCGATCAGGTCAGCCACGAGGGACTCGAGCTTGGCGCGCGTGAGCGTGAGCACGAGGTGCTTAGGCCCGCTCGCGTCCGCCGTGATGAACGGCAGGTTGATCTCGGTCTGGACCACGGTCGAGAGCTCGCACTTGGCCTTCTCCGCCGCCTCCTTGAGGCGCTGGAGGGCCATGCGGTCCTTCCGGAGGTCGATGCCGTGCTCCTTCTTGAACTCGTCGGCGATCCAGTCCATGACCTTCTGGTCGAAGTCGTCGCCGCCGAGGTGCGTGTCACCGTTGGTCGCCTTGACCTCGACCACGCCCTCGCCGATCTCGAGGATGGAGATGTCGAAGGTGCCGCCGCCCAGGTCATAGACCGCGATCGTCTCGTCCTTCTTCTTGTCGAGGCCATAGGCGAGCGCCGCGGCCGTAGGCTCGTTGACGATACGCAGCACCTCGAGGCCCGCCACGGCGCCGGCATCCTTGGTCGCCTGGCGCTGGCTGTCGTTGAAATACGCCGGCACCGTGATGACGGCCTGCGTGACCTTTTCACCGAGGTACGCTTCCGCGGCTTCCTTCAGCTTGCGCAAGATGAGCGCGGAGATCTCGGGCGGCGAGTACTCCTTGCCCCGCGCCTCGACGCGCACATCTCCGTTCGGGGCCTTGACCACCTTGTAGGGAATGAGCTTTGCCTCCTGCAGCACTTCGTCGTAGCGCCGTCCCATGAAGCGCTTGATGGAAAAGATCGTGTTCTCAGGGTTGGTAATTGCCTGACGCTTCGCCACCTGCCCCACGAGGGTCTCGCCTTCCTTCGTGAAGGCCACCACGGATGGGGTTAGGCGACTCCCTTCCTGGTTGGCGATGACGGTCGGATCGCCACCCTCCACTACAGCCACCACCGAGTTCGTCGTCCCGAGGTCGATACCTATCACCTTCGCCATGTCGTTGTTCTCCTGTAGGAAGTCTCTCGTCAGCGGGCTCGGCGGCGGGACGGGGCGCCCCGCCGCCGGCCTGCTGCGTTACAGTACGTCGATCTTGACTTCCTTGCGCTTGACGGCCTCCACCTTCGGCAGCGTCACGGTCAGTACGCCCTCGCGGTAGCTCGCGCGGACCTTGTCTGCCTGCACCGGGATCGGGAGCTGGAAGACCCGCTCGACGCGCCCGGCCCACCGCTCTGCGCGGACCGGCCGAAGAAAGTGTCGAAGAGACGGTTCACCTCGAACTGTATGTCACCGAGCTCACGCGCCCCTACCCGCGGCTCCAACCCCTGACCGAACGGGCGCCAACGCGTCACAGCCATAGCACTCCTCCCTGTGTAGTCCGGACGCCACCGAGGACACCCTCAAATCTTAGTCTGTCTAACTTATATATGCTGCGCGGATACCTGTCAAGTTGGTCTGATTTATTTTCTAAATTACTGAAATATAGGGGTAGTGCTATGGTTTAAACTTATGAAGCTGGGTTGCGCCGGCTGCCTGATCCTCCTAGTCGTCCTGACCTTCGTGGCCGCGCTGGTCGGCGGCTTTTTCTTCCTGTCCGGCAACATCTTTGAGGAGCCCCACTTCGAGGCCCTCGACTGGAGCCGGTCCGACGCTTCGGCCGCCCGGTCAACTCTTCGAGAGATCATCCGGCGGGACGCCGGTCAATCGGAGCGCCAGGATCCAGTCCTCCTCAGCGAGCGCGAGATCAATGCCCTTGTAGCCCGCCACCTGGCTGAGACAGCTGGGCTGCGCTTCGACCCGTTCGCCATAAGGCTCGCCCAGGGTCAGTTTCTTCTGCAGGGCCGGACGGTCCTTCGCAGCCTCTTGCAGGGCCCGCCCTTCGCCCAGCTCGCTGCCTACCTGCCGGCGTCGCAGCTCGACCGGCCCATCTGGATCACTGTCCGCGGCTACATTGCGGTCCAGCCGGGGGAACCGGGTGGCAAGCCCGGTCAAGCGCGCGTTGTCCTGACCGAGTTCAACCTGGGGAGGCAGCCGCTCGGCAACTGGCCGTTCTCCGTCGTGATGGGCTCTGCGGGAGCGCGGCTGCTCAAATGGCAGGTGCCGGGAACCCTGCGCGACGTCGACATCGAGAACCGGCGGGTCGTGATCCGGACGCGCTAGCCCCCGGCTGCGCCCTTGGCGGCGCGGACGAAGCGCAGCTGGAGGTCGTACAGCATCTCCTCCAGGAGGTGGCTCTCTTGGTCGGTGCGGTTGCCCTCCGTCTTGACCCGGAGGAGCGAGAGAAGATCGATGGCCTCTTTCGCCTGCTCGAGATCGAGAACGCGCTCACCCGTCTCCGGATCGGCCGCCTCGCCGAGGTTCACGAGCGCCGAGCTTGCGAGCATTATGAAGAGGCCTTGGAGATCGGGGCCTCCCTGGGGCGCCGGGGCCGGTCCCTGGGACGCGGAGCCCGTGGCAGCGGCGCCTGGGGCTTGGGCGGCGGGGTCGGGCGGTGCCGGGGCGGTGGGCGACTCGTCGGTTTCGTCGCGGCGTCGCCTGTCCGTGACCTTGAACGTTTCGTCTTCAGCCATGCGATGTCTTCATGGAGGGCGGCCAGAGCCTAGCATGCGGCCCCAAGACCTTCAAGGAGCCGACCCCCTTGTGTATAATGCTGTGGCGACCTCGGGATCGCTCATGGCAGACTCCGCCGGCGTTCTCTTCGAAGCACTGCTGTCCCTCATGGGCCGCCTAAGGGGCGAGGAGGGTTGCCCGTGGGATCGCGAGCAGACGCGCGCCTCCCTCAAGCCTTACCTGATCGAAGAAACCTACGAAGCGCTCGAAGCCCTGGACGAGGGGCGGACCGACCACATCGTCGAAGAGCTGGGAGACGTTCTCTTCCAAGTGGTCTTCCACTGCCAGATAGCCCAGGAACAGGGCGAGTTCACCATGGCAGAGGTTTTGCAAGAGATTCTCCGGAAGATGACAAGCCGGCACCCCCATGTCTTCGCGGATGCCCAAGTGGCCGATGCCCGTCAGGCGCTGAGCCAATGGGAGCGGATCAAGAGGGCCGAGGGCCGCGGCGACGGGAGCCCAAGGTCGGCGCTCGACGGTGTGCCCCAAAGCCTACCGTCGCTCTTGCGTGCGCAGCGCGTGCAGGTAAAGGCCGGGCGCGTCGGCTTCGACTGGCCCACGTGGCGGGAGGCATGGAGCAAGGTGCGCGAGGAGATGGCGGAGACCGATGAGGCGGTGGCCGCAGGCGATGCCGCGCGGATCAGGGCCGAGATCGGCGACCTGCTCTTTTCTCTCGTAAATGTAGCCCGGCTGCTTGAAATTGATGCCGAGGACTCGCTTCGAAAGGCCACCGATACGTTCACCCGACGTTTCAGGGAGGTGGAGGCCGCGATGAGGGCCGAGGGCCGGCAGGTGGACGAGGCGTCCGCGGAAGATCTCGACCGGGAATGGGAGGCAGCGAAGTCGCGCGAGGCGTCCGGCCGGGGCGGGGCGGGGCGATGAAGGTCAAGATCGGCAGCACCACGTTCTCGGTCGTCCGGGGCGATATCACCGAGGTGGAGGTGGACGCGGTCGTGAACGCGGCCAACGCCGAGCTCTGGATGGGCACCGGCGTGGCGGGCGCGATGAAGCGCAAGGGCGGCACCGTGATCGAGGAGGAGGCCGTGCGCCAGGGTCCGATCGAGCCGGGCGAGGCTGTGCTGACCGTCGCCGGCAACCTGCCCGCGACCCACGTCATCCACGCCGCCGCCATGGGACGCGACCTCAAGGCCGACGCGGACAAGATTGCCGCGGCCACGCGCTCATCGCTCGCAATCGCCGAGAAGCACCGGATGCTGTCCATCGCCTTCCCCGCCCTGGGCTCTGGCGTGGGCGGCGTGCCTCCGGCTCAGTCCGCGGACACCATGATCTCGACCGTCGTCGAGCACGTGCGCGCGGGCAAGACGAGCCTGCAGAAGGTGGTCTTCGTCCTCTACCAGGATGAAGCCCTCAAGGCGTTCTCCGACGCCCTGCGGCGCCTCGCGGGGGCCAGTTGAAGGGGCCCGCGGCCCCTGGAACCGAACCGATGGCAGAACCCAAGCTCGGACAACCAGTCAGCCGGCGCCTTGGCGATCTCCTCGTCCGCGAGGGACTGATCGACAACGAACAGCTCGCCCGCGCGCTCCAGGAACAGAAGGGCTCCAACGACAAGCTCGGGTCCATCCTCGTCAAGCTCAACTTCGTCACCGAAGAGAAGCTGATCGCGTTCCTGTCGCGGCAGTATGGCATCCAGTCGATCACGCTTTCCCAGCTGGACGTCGACCCGGACGTGCTCAAGCTCGTGCCGGAGCAGATCGCGCGCAAGTACGAAGTCCTGCCCGTCAAGCGCCAGGGCAACCAGCTGACGCTCGCCATGGGGGACCCGACGAACGTCTTCGCGCTGGACGACGTCGGGTTCATGACGAACCTCCTGGTCGTCCCGGTCGTCGCCTCCCAGGTGGCGATTCGCCAGGCCATCGACCGCGCGTACGACAGCACGGGCGGGGGCATCGCCGACATCGTCTCGGAGATGGAGGGAGCCGCCGCCGACGTCGAGCTGGTCGAGGGCGACGACGAGGTCGCCGCCAAGGTCGACGTCTTCGAGCTGAAGGAGTCGGCCGACGAGGCGCCCGTCGTGCGCCTCATCAACATGATCCTGGTCGACGCCATTCGCCGGGGCGCGTCCGACATCCACCTCGAGCCCTACGAAAAGGTCTTCCGGGTGCGGTTCCGCGTCGACGGCGTCTTGCACGAGATCATGACGCCGCCGAAGCGCCTCGAGGCCGCGCTCACCTCGCGCGTCAAGATCATGGCGAGCCTGGACATCGCGGAGCGGCGCCTCCCGCAGGATGGCCGGATCAAGCTCCGCTTCAACCAGCGCGAGATCGACTTCCGCGTCTCCACGCTGCCGACGATCTTCGGCGAGAAGACCGTCATGCGCATCCTCGACAAGGACTCGCTGCAGCTCGACCTGACCATGCTCGGCTTCGACCCGTGGAGCCTCGAGCAGTTTACCAAGGCCATCCACAACCCGTACGGCATGATCCTGATCACTGGGCCCACGGGCTCGGGCAAGACGACCACGCTCTACTCGGCCATCCACACCATCAACTCGCCCGACATCAACATCATGACCGCCGAGGACCCCGTCGAGTACAACCTCAAGGGCGTCAACCAGGTCCAGATCAACGAGGAGATCGGGCGCACCTTCGCCGGGGCGCTGCGCGCCTTCCTGCGCCAGGATCCGGACGTCATCCTGGTCGGCGAGACGCGCGACCTCGAAACGGCCCAGATCGGCATCCGGGCCGCGCTGACCGGCCACCTGGTGCTGACGACGCTGCACACCAACGACTGCCCGTCCACCGTGGCGCGCCTGCTCGACATGGGCATCCCGCCCTTCCTCGTGTCCTCCTCTCTGATGCTGATCCTCGCCCAGCGGCTCGGACGCCGGGTGTGCAAGGACTGCAAGCAGCCGTACGAGGCCGACGAGGAGACGCTCGTGCCCTACGGCCACATCTCGCAGGGGCTGGGCAAGGTCAACTTCTACAAGGGCAAGGGGTGCGCGGCGTGCAGCTTCACGGGCATGAAAGGGCGCGTGGCCATCTACGAGGTCATGCCGGCATCTCAGGAGATCCGCGACCTGATCATCCGGAACGCGCCGACGGCCGAGATCGGCGAGACGGCGCAGGCCCAGGGCATGAAGACGCTCCGGCAGAACGCGCTTCAGAAGGTGCTCGACGGCATGATGACCGTGGAAGAGGTGCTCCGGGTTACCCTTGGATAGCACGAGACCAACAGAGGAGAACGCCTAGGCCATGGCCGCGACGATGCACGACCTGCTGACCATCATGATCGAGCGAGGGGCGTCCGACCTGCATATCACGACGGGCACCCCCCCGCAGATCCGGCTGCACGGCAAGCTGACGCCGCTGACGCAGTTCGAGCGTCTGACGCCGCAGGACACCCAGCGGCTGGCCTACAGCGTGCTGAATGAGGGGCAGAAACAGAAGTTCGAGGAGGACAACGAGCTCGACCTGTCCTTCGGTATCCAGGGCCTGGCGCGGTTCCGCTGCAACGTCTACCGCCAGCGCGGCGCGGTCGCGGCCGCGATCCGGGTCATCCCCATCAATATCCGCTCGTTCGAAGAGCTCGGCCTGCCCGCTGTCGTCGAGCAGCTGGCGGATCGGCCCAAGGGCCTGGTCCTCGTCACGGGGCCGACAGGCTCGGGCAAGTCAACGACGCTCGCGGCCATGGTGGACAAGATCAACAACGAGCGCAACGAGCACATCATGACGATCGAGGACCCGATCGAATTCGTTCACCACCACAAAAAGTGCCTGGTGAACCAGCGCGAGGTCTTCTCGGACACCCAGTCGTTCAAAAACGCGCTCAAGTACATCCTCCGTCAGGACCCGGACGTGGTGCTGGTGGGTGAGATGCGCGACCTCGAGACCATCGCCGCCGCGCTGACCATCGCCGAGACGGGCCACCTGACGCTCGGCACGCTGCACACCAACTCCTGCGCCCAGACCATCAACCGCATCATCGACGTCTTCCCGACCAACCAGCAGTCCCAGGTGCGGGCGCAGCTGTCACTGGTCCTCGAGGGCGTGCTCTCGCAGCAGCTGATCCCGACGGCCGACGGCCGGGGGCGCGTCATGGCGCTCGAAATCATGATCACCACGCCGGCCATCCGGAACCTGATCCGCGAGGAGAAGATCCACCAGATCTACTCGGCCATGCAGGCGGGCCAGAAGTTCGGCATGCAGACCATGAACCAATCGCTCATCGAGCTGGTTCAGAAGCGGCACATCAGTCGCGAAGAGGCGCTCAACCGGAGCATGCAGCCGGAGGAGCTGTCCCAGCTGGTGGCGGCGGGCCCGAGCGCCCCCACCACGACCCTCACGGGCAGCTCGCCGTTCGGCAAACGGTAACCAGGAGGGTGTGACATGGCGGTCTTCACGTACCAGGGACGCGGGGCCGGCGGGACGACCACCGGCGAGATCGAGGCGCAAGATCGCACCGCCGCGGTTGGCGAGCTCCGCAAGCGCGCCATCCTCGTCACGAAGATCAACGAGAAGGCCGGCGGCAAGACCCCGAGCAAGAGCGGCGGCAAGGTCAAGGACAAGGAGATGGCGATCTTCACGCGCCAGTTCTCCACCATGATCGACGCGGGCCTGCCGCTCGTGCAGTGCCTCCACATCTTGTCCGAGCAGAGTGAGTCGAAGAACCTCCGCGATGTGACGGGTAGGGTCGCCCGTTCCGTGGAGCAGGGCTCGACCCTGGCCGACGCGCTGCGGCGCAACCCGCGCACGTTCGACGACCTGTTCGTCAACCTGGTCGAGGTGGGCGAGACGGGCGGTATCCTCGACACGGTGTTCCAGCGCCTCGCGGCGTACATCGAGAAGGCCGCGGCGCTCAAGCGGAAGGTCAAGTCGGCGATGATCTATCCGGCGAGCATCATCAGCGTGGCGATGCTGGTCGTCATCTTCATGCTGACCTTCGTGATCCCGACCTTCACCAAGATGTTCAAGGATCTGGGCGCCGACCTGCCGCTGCCGACCCAAGTGGTCGTCTGGCTCTCCGATTTCGTGCGGAGCTACATCCTGCTCATCATCGCCGGCGTCATCGGCTGCGTCTTTGCCCTCCGGGCCTACTACCGGACGGAAAAGGGGCGCTCCACCATCGACGCGCTGCTGCTCAAGCTCCCCGTCATCGGAACGCTGATCCGCAAGGTTGCCGTCGCCCGCTTTACCCGCACGCTGGGCACACTCGTGTCCTCCGGCGTGCCGATCCTCGAGGGGCTTCGCATCACCGCGCGAACCGCCGGAAACAAGGTCGTCGAGAAGGCGGTGATGCAGTGCCGCGCCGCGGTCACCGCGGGCAAGACGCTGGCCGAGCCGCTCAAGGCCTCGGGGGTCTTCCCGCCGATGGTCATCCAGATGATCTCGGTCGGCGAGCAGACGGGCGCGCTCGACGCGATGCTGTCCAAGATCGCCGACTTCTACGACGACGAGGTCGACACGGCCGTGGGCGCGCTCACGGCGCTGCTCGAACCCCTCATGATCGTCGTGCTCGGCGTGATCATCGGCGGCCTCGTCGTGGCCATGTACCTGCCGATCTTCAAACTGGTCACTCTGGTCAAATAGCGCGTGCCGGTCGAAGAACCTCAGCCGCTCCGGACGTCCCTGCGCGGCCTGAGCTGGGCGCGGCTGATCACCGCCGCGATGGTCCTGGCCGCGGGCGCGGTACTGCGCTACGCGGGCAGCTTCCAGTTCGACTTCCTGTTCTTCGGCCTCGCCGTCTCGGCCGCCGGACTCGTCTCGTGCTTCCTCATGGTCGGGAGCGCGCACGGGGCCGATCTCCGCCGCTTCGCGTGGATGCAGATCTGCCTCGATGTGGCGCTGGTGACGGGCATCATCGCCGCGAGCGGCGGCTCGCACTCGGTCTTCACCTTCCTGTACGTGCTGACCGTGCTCGAGGGCTGCTTGCTGCTGGGTCGCCGCGGCGGCCTGGTCGCGGCCAGCCTCGCCGGCCTCCTCTACGTCGACGTCGTGCTGGGCCGCCACCTCCTGACCCTCTTGGGGCTCGCTGAGCCGGTCCAGCCGACGACCCTCGAGGTGCTCACGGTCCTCCTCAACGCGGCCGTCCTGTTCGCCATCGCCCTCCTGGCCGGCTCGCTCGCTGAACGCTACTACCTCGCCCAGCGCAACCTCGAGAGCCAGCGCAAGGACTTTTCCGATCTCCAGGCGTTCCGCGACCTGATTTTCCAGTCGGTCGGCTCAGGGCTGATCGCGGTCAACCCCGAGGGGCGCATCACCGCCTTCAACCGGGCGGCGGAGTCCATTACGGGCGTTGCCGAGCGGGAGGCGCTGGGCCAGACCTGGGAGGCCCTCTTCGGGCGTGAGGTGGACCTCGAGGAGGCACGGCAGGCGGCCGCCGGGCCCGGCGCCCAGTCCCTGCGGTACGAGATCCGCCTGAAAAGGCGCGACGGGCACGAGGTGCCCGTGGGCGTCTCCTTCTGGTCGCTGCGCTCGGGTGACGGCGAGGCCGTCGGGCTCATCGGCGTCTGCCAGGATCTCTCGTCCATCAAGCGGATGGAGCAGCAGGTGCGCCAGGCAGACCGATTGGCGACCATCGGGCGGCTCTCCGCCAACATCGCGCACGAAATCCGAAACCCGCTGGCCTCGCTCTCGGGCGCCATCGAGGCGCTGGTCCGCGAGCTGCCGGCCGATCCCGGCCGCGAGCGTCTCGTCGAAATCGTGCTGCGCGAGTCGGAGCGGCTCAACCGCATCATCCGCGACTTCCTCGAGTACGCCCGGCCGGCGCCCATGGCGAGCCACGCCGTCGACCTCGCCGATCTCCTGGAGGAGGTCGTCCTCCTCGTCGAGCACCGCTCGCTGCCGGCTGAGCTCAAGGTGATCCGGGAATACGGCGAGAAGCTACCCGCGCGGGTCGACCCCCAGCAGCTACACCAGGCCATCTGGAACCTCTGCATCAACGCCGTGCAGGCCATGCCCGAGGGCGGCGAGCTGCGCGTGGGCGGCCGGGTCGTGCCCGGCGGCGGGCCGCCGCGCCTGCAGCTGTGGATCAGCGACACGGGCCAGGGCATTGCGGAGACCGACCTGCCCCAGATCTTCGAGCCGTTCTTCTCCACGAAGGCGGAAGGCAGCGGCATCGGGCTCGCCCTCGTCTACCGGGTCGTCCAGGACCACGGCGGCCAGATCGAGGTGCGCAGCCAGCCGGGCGCCGGCACGAGCTTCATGCTGATCCTTCCGTCCGCTGACGCCGCGGTGTAGCATCGAGCCACCATGGCCAAGGCGCGCATCCTCGTGGTCGACGATGAGAAGAGCATGCGGGACCTCCTCTCGATCACCCTGGAGAAGGAGGGCTATGACGTCCTGACGGCGGCGGGCGGGGAGCCGGCCATCGAGGCGCTCCACCGTGAGACCGTAGACGCCGTCATCACGGATCTCAGGATGCCGAAGGTGGACGGGCTCCAGGTGTTGCGCGTCGCCAAAGAGATCTCGCCCGACACGGCCGTCATCGTGATCACGGCCGTGGCTTCGACCGAGACGGCGGTGGAGGCGATGAAGCTCGGCGCCTACGACTACATCACCAAGCCGTTCAAGCTGGACGAGGTCAACCTCATCGTCCGCAATGCGCTCGAGCGCAAGCGTCTCCGGGACGAAAACCTCTACCTTCGCAGGCAGCTCGAGACGCAGCACCGCTTTGAAAACATCATCGGCAAGAGCGGCGTCATCGCGGAGGTGTTCGACACTATCCGCAAGATCGCCGACAGCCCCTCGACGGCCATGGTCACGGGCGAGAGCGGTACCGGCAAGGAGCTCGTGGCCCGCGCCATCCACTTCAACAGCTTCCGGCGGGACAAACCCTTCGTCCCCGTGAACTGCGGAGCCATCCCCGAGGGGCTGATGGAGTCTGAGCTCTTCGGGCATGTCCGCGGCGCCTTCACGGGCGCCGTCGGCAACAAGGTCGGTCTCTTCTCGTCGGCCGAGGGTGGCACGCTCTTCCTCGACGAGATCACCGAGATCCCGGCCCTTCTACAAGTCAAGCTGCTCCGGGCGATCCAGGTTCGCGAGATCCGGCGCGTGGGCGACACCAAGGACATCAAAACGGACGTGCGGCTCATCGCCGCCTCGAACCGTGACCTCGAGGAGGCCGTCCAGGAAGGGATCCTCCGCGAGGATCTCTTCTACCGGCTGAACGTCATCCCGATCCAGCTGCCGCCCCTGCGCGAGCGCCGCGAGGACATCCCACTGCTCGTCGCCCACTTCCTCCAGAAGTTCAGCAAGGAGCTGGGGAAGGACGTCCGGGGAGTCACGCCCGAGGCCATGGCGGTGCTCGAACGCTATCGCTGGCCCGGCAATATCCGGGAGCTCGAGAACGTGCTCGAGCGGGCCATCGTGCTCGGCGCCGGGGACATGCTGGGCATCGACTCCCTGCCCGAGTCGGTCAGGCGCGAGCGACCCGTGAAGGGCCTCGACAGCGTGGACCTGCCCGAGGATGGCCTCGACCTGGAGGCGACGCTCGACACCATTGAAGGCCGGTATCTCCAGCGGGCGCTCGACCGGACCGGCGGCGTGCAAACCAAGGCGGCCGAGCTGCTGAAGATGACCTTCCGCCAGTTCCGCTACAAGCTCCAGAAACACCACATGATGCGCAAGGGGTCCGGCCCCGACGCCTGACACTTTTGGGTTTCCCTGCTGACACCAACCGTCAGCCGCACGCCATAGAACCCTGGCCTGATGCCCATGTTGGGGGCCCTGACATCCAGGGCGCGGTCGTTGTTTCTCAGTGCCTTAGCCGCCAGCCTGTAACTTCTCCCCTGGTCGTGTCAGTCGTGTGGCGGCTGTGAGGACCTCGCGGACACATGGCACCGAACATGCTTTCTGTAAGTGCCAAGAAGGCTAAGCCTTCATACCGGGGTCGAGAGACCCCATACTTGACAAGGGGGAGACAAAGAGATGATTAGCCTGTGGCACAAGAAGAGGACAGTGCTGGGCAACCAGCGCGGCTTCACGCTCATCGAGTTGATGATCGTGGTGGCCATCATCGGCATCCTGGCCGCCATCGCCATCCCGCTGTACGCCAACGTCCAGACCCGCGCCCGCGTCGCCAAGGCGCAGGCCGACATGCGGACGCTTGCGTCGTCGGTCAGCATCTTCACGGCCCACATGGGCACGCTGCCGGTGGCCCTGACCGATCTGACTGTGGCCACTCTCAACGGCCTGAACCAGAGCGCTGGCCCCTTCGTCACCCGCGTGCCCGCTCCGCCTCCGGGCGGCTCGCCGGGCTGGACCGCCTACGGCTACACGTCGAGCACCGCCGGGACCTTCTCCATCACCGCTAATGGCGACGCCACGACCATCACCGTGCCGTAGCAGGCCATTCACTCATTGCCGGCCGGACGAGGGAGGGGCCCACGCCCCTCCCTCGTCGCACCTGCGTCGCCGCGATCCTGCCGGGCTCCAGACCTCGCTCCTGTACAATCACGCCGTGGTCCCGCCCATGTTCCTCGACGCGGCGTGCTTCCTCTTTGGCCTCGTCATCGGCAGCTTCCTCAACGTCGTGATCGCACGCCTTCCCGACGGCCGGAGCGTCGTGCATCCGCCGTCGGCCTGTCCAGCCTGCGGCAGCCCCATCCGCTGGTACGACAACGTGCCCGTCTTCTCCTGGCTATGGCTCCGTGCGCGCTGCCGCAGCTGTCAAGCCCGCATCTCGTGGCGTTACCCGGCGGTCGAGCTCCTGACGGCGGTGCTGTTCCTGCTGGCCGCCCGGCGGTTCGGACCGGCGCTCGACCTCGGCGCGGCGCTCCTCCTGTTGGCGGCCCTTGTCGCGATCACCGCCATCGACCTGGATCACCAGATCATTCCCGACGTCATCACGCTGCCGGGGATCGTTGTCGGGGCCGGGCTGGCTATGGCCCTCCATCCTGCCGCCTGGCTCGACACGCTGTTCGGCATCCTGGTTGGCGGAGGCCTCTTTCTGGCGATCATCCTCGCGAGCGGCGGAGGCATGGGCGGGGGCGACATGAAGCTCGGCGCCATGATGGGAGCCTTCCTCGGCTGGAAGCTGGTGCTTCTGGCCATCCTCGTAGGGGTCTTCGCCGGAGGCGCCGTGGCCATCGGGCTCCTCGTGACCGGGACCAAGGGTAGGAAGGACCCCGTGCCCTTCGGTCCGTTTCTGGCCTTGGGGGCCGTGGTCAGCCTTTTTTGGGGAAATACCCTCTTGGACTGGTATCTCGGCCGTTTCTTGAGCTGAAACCGATTTCAAGGGGGTCCCAGCTGGCCCCTTTCTTGCTTCAATAATCCGCCATGAGCGTTATCCGTCCGCACAGAGGACCAGCCCAGAGCCAAGCCGGCTTCAGCCTCGCCGAGTTGACGGTTCTGCTGGCCGTGATCGGGGCGCTTTTCAGCCTCTCCCTCCCGGCGTTCATCACCTACTACCAAAGCGCCCAGGTGCGGGGAGCCGCCGCGGATGTTGCCGCCTATCTGAACCAAGGCCGCCAGCTCGCTATCCAGATGAACTGCTCCGTCTCGGTAGGGATCACCGCGACGGCGATCACCTACACCAAGCAGGGAAACTGCCAGAGTCCCGGCGTCTGGACGGGATCCGGCACGAACGCTGCTGGCAATATCCCGACACCCGACGGCATCACCCTCGCTACCAGCGCCATCCCGGTGTTCAACAACCTGGGCGCCGCAGCTCCGGCCGCCACCCTCACGGTCACCAACGGCACCTCCAGCCTGAGCGTCCTCGTCTCGGCCTCCGGTCGCGTGACCATCGGACCCTGAGCGAGGCAATGCTCGTCGACGTCTTTGTGCACAGTGCTTCGGCGGCACTGCACTACGAACTGGGCAGCGGGCAACTGGGCAGCGGGTCGGCGGCAGCCGTTCACGTCACCCAGCCCAGTCACAGCCAGAGCGTCCTCGCCCCGACGTCCGTCCACGCGACCGTAGAGCCCTGAACCGGGATGCTTGTCGAGGTCTTGGCGGCCGTCGCGGTGGTAGCCATCGGCCTCTCCGCGCTCACTTCCGCCATTCCCGTGGCGGGCGTCGCCGTGAGCGAGGGCGCCAAACTTTCGACCGCCACTTTTCTCGCCAGCGCGCGCCTCGAAAAGGTCCGCACCGCTGCGTGGAGCGCGGCACCGCCCGTGGATCGACTCGGCGTGTCAGGTGCGCCGCTGTCCCCTCCGCAGAGCGGCGGCACGACAACCTTCGCCGACGAGGCGGCGCTGCCCGACCCATACGCCGGCTATAGCCGTCAGGTCAGAGTCCTCGACTGCGGCCTTCCACCCGGTTGCGGCGTCATCACCTCCGGGCGCCTTCGGCAAGTGACGGTGACCGTGGCGTACCGGCCGGTCACGGGCTCAGGCCTGGCTGCGCTCGACAAGACGGTCTCCGTCACGACGCTCGTCGCCCAGCGGTGAGGGGATTCCTGGTCCGGCTCTGGATGGACAAGCGGGGCGCCGCGTTGCCGCTGGCCATCGTCACGCTGGTACTGCTCTCGTCCTTGATCCTCGGGCTCTCCGTCATGTCGGCGACGGAGCCCACCATCGCGGCCAATCAGCTCCGCACGGCGCAGGCACGAGCGCTGGCCGAGGCCGGCATCGAGCAGGCCCTCTGGGCCCTCGCAAATCCCGAGGCGCCCAACGGGCTACGAGACCCCTTGCCGCCTACGGTCCCGCCGCCGTACGACGGAAGCCGGCTCATCGTCATGGCGGCCGGGGGTGCGCCCCTGGGCGGCTTCCGTCTCGAGGTTGTCGCCGGCGCGGCCCAGAACGAGCGCGACGTGCTGTCGATAGGATGGGCGCCGACTGACGACGCCGGGGACACCCGTCCCAAAGCCCACCAGCGCATCACCGGCACGCTGTGGCGGCTGCGCGCGCCTGCGGAAAGCGCACCCTGTGCGCTCTGCGTGCGGGGTGATCTCGAGGTCACCGCCGAGGTGACAGTGGACGCAAGGGCAGACGCGCGGTGCGGCAGCAAGCGGGGCGCCTGGTCGAGCGGCGTCGTGAGCGTGGCGCCGACCGCGAAGGTCTGGGGTGCCGACGGCAACGACACGCCCAACGAAGCTGGGGACTACGTGCAGGCGCAGCCGGCCGATGCGGCGCTCGCATGGAACTTCACGGATGTCGACCTCCTTGCGCTCAAGCGGCTGGCCCGCGCGCGCGGCAGTTACTACAGGGGCTCGGTCCTTTTCGACGCCTCGCGTCCCGCTCCAGAGGGCCTCGTGTTCGTCGATACGGCGAATGGGGCTCCCATCACGGACGCGACCCCCGCGGCGGAGCTCGCGCGAGCCGAGCTCGTCGGAGGCGCCTTCCGCGGCTGGCTCGTCGTCGCCGGCTCCCTCGAGATCTCGGGCGACGCGCGCGTGCGCGGACTCGTATATGCGCAGGACGGCTTCGCGTATCGCGGCGCGACACCGGGAGGCATCGAGGGGCAGGTCGTTGCCGCAGGTGTGCGCGGCGGCTCTGGGAGCCTCTCCCGGACCGGCGGCGGCCCAGCTCTTACGTTTGACTGCGCGGCAGCTTCCGGAGGCGACGGCACCGTGCCGAGAGGCTGGATGCTCAAGGCCGGGTCGTACCGCGAGCCTTCAGACCCCTAATTTGCCCCATCCGTCGGGCTCCGGGGAGTCGAGACCCCTTTATCTAGTAGCGTCGAACAGTTGACAGTTGGGCCCAGCCCCCGTTATAAACTACGCGAGAGGTCAGCATTTTTTGCTGACGGGCAGTCAACCTTCACTCGGCCGCAGGGACCCCCTCATGGGAGTCGGCGGTCAGCAGGACCGGGAGCCGGCCATGGGGTTGTTCGGAATGGGCAAGAAGCCCTTGACCTTTGGGCTCGACATTGGGTCCAGCTCGATCAAAGCGGTCGAGCTCCGTGAAGGGAAAGGCGGGTGGGGCCTCACGGCATTCGCCCAGGTCGCCCTGCCCCGTGACGTGATCAGCGAGGGCAGCATCAAGGAGCCCGGTCTCGTCAGCGACGCCGTCAGGGAATGCGTGCAGAAGGCCGGCATCAAGGGCACCGCCGCGGTCATCTCTGTCTCGGGACGCGAAGGCATCATGAAGCGTGTCCCCCTGCCCAAGGTGACGCCGAAGGAGCTGGCCGACGCCATCACGCTGGAGGCCGAGCACCACATTCCCTTCGCGGTGGACGACGTCTTCCTCGACTACCAGGTCGTCGGCGAGTCGGTCAACTCCATGTCGGTGGTCCTGGTCGCGGTGAAGAAGGTCAAGGTGCTCGAATACGTCGCGGCCGTGGAGCAGGCCGGCCTCGAGGCCCTCGTCGTGGACCTCGACGCCTTCGCAATCCAGAACCAGTTCGAGCTGAACCATCCGGAGCCGGCCGACGAGGCCGTGGCGCTCATCGACATCGGCGCCACCGTCATGAAGACCAACGTCGTGCGCGGCGGCACCTCCGTCTTCGCGCGCGACGTTCCCTTCGGCGGCCACAACTACACCCTGGCCATCGCGCAGCGGCTCAACATTCCCTTCGAGAAGGCCGAGGCGGCCAAGCAGGGCCAGGACGTCGGAGTCGCCTGGGACGATCTCGTGCCCGCGCTCGAGGCCGTGTCGCGCGACCTCTCGCTGGAGGTCCAGCGCACCTTCGACTACTTCGCGTCGACGGCCGAGTCGGAGCGCATCGGCCGCATCGTGCTGTCGGGCGGCTGCGCGCGCCTCGCGGGGATCGACGAGTTCCTGTCTTCCTCCTGGGGCGTGCCGGTGGAAGTCGCGCGGCCGCTCGAGCGCGTAGAGCACGACGCCGGCCAGTTCTCGGCCGAGGAGCTCGACCAGGCCGGGCCCCTCCTTGCGGTGGCCGTAGGGCTTGGGCTGCGGCGTCCGGGAGACAAGGGCGCATGATCAGGATCAACCTGGCGCCGCCCTCGACCAAGAGCCGCGTCAGCCTCTCCATCCCGAGCTTCAACCTGGGCATACTCTTCGGAGCGGTCGCCCTGGGGCTCGTGCTTGTGCTGGGCGGCTGGTGGTTGAGCCTCTCGGTGGAGACCAAGCGCCTGAACACCGAGATCGCCGAGAACAAGAAGCAGGCGGACAAGCTCAAGGTGATCATCGCCGAAGGCCAGCGCTTCCGACGCGACAAGGAGTTGCTCGAGCGCCGGGTCAACGCCATCGAGCTCGTGGCGCGTCGCCAAACCCGTCCCGTCTACCTGCTCGACGCCGTCCTCGACACCCTGCCCAAGGACCTCTGGCTCACGCGTATGGAGGAGAAGGGGACGCAGCTTCGGTTCGCCGGCACCACCTACAGCGCGACGGCCCTGTCCGACTTCATGGCCAACCTCAAGGCCAGCGGCAGGTTCAAGGACGTGGACATCGTGGACGCCAAGCAGGACCTGACCAAGTCGCCGCGCCTGATCACCTTCGAGGTGGTCACGCGCTTCGAGCCCTGAGCCGTGGGCGCACTCGACACCATCGTCAACGCGCCGCGCCCGCAGAAGCTGATCTTCGGCGCGATGGTGCTCGTCATAGTGGGCGCGCTGGGTTACTTCTTCCTCATCTCCGGCGCCCGTGCGGAGCGCGACACTCTCCTGGAGGAAAACGAGGTCCGCCGCGCCGAGGTGCTCAAGGCGAAGGCGGACGAAGCCAACCTCCGCCCGTTCCGCGCGCTGGCCGAGGCGTTGCGCAAGCGCCTCGATACGGCCAAGGAGCGGCTGCCCTCGGAGCGCGAGATTCCGCAGGTGTACCGCCAGGTGTCGGACCTCGCCACGCAGTCGGGGCTCGGCGTCTCGCTCTTCCAGCCGAAGGCGGCCGAGGACCGGGACGTGCTGTCGGAGGTGCCGATCTCGGTCACGGCCGAGTGCACCTATCACCAGCTGGGCGCCTTCCTGGAGCGCGTGGGCAAGATGCCGCGCATCGTGTCGCTGGGCGACTTCCGCGTGATCGGCATCGACCGGCCCACGGGCACGCTCCGGGCCGAGATGACGCTGGCGACGTATACGTTCAGGCCGGAAGGCGCGCCGCCGCCGCCCGTCAAGCCGGGCTCCCCCGCGGCGCCGCGTGCGCCGGCAGGGTCGCCCGCCGCCGCGCCGCCGGGGCAGTCCCGATGAAGCTGCGCTGGCCAATGAAGCTGAGCTGGAAGGTCGCGCCGATCGTCGGGGCGACGCTGCTCGGCGCCTGTGGCGGAGCCGAGCCGCCGCCCGCCCCGCCCAAGCCCCCGGTGCCCGTAGCCGCACCAGCGGCTCCCCAGGCGCCGGCCGGGCCCGGAGCGTCCGCCGTCCGCCCACTCGATCCGGGCGCGGGCCCCGTGCTCCCGCCACTGGCCTACGACGCCAAGAGCCGCCGCGACCCGTTTTCGCCCGTCTCGCTGGCGCTCGAGGCCAAGGGGATCAACATCACGGCAGCGAAGCTGGTAGGCATCGTGCAGGGCCGCCAGGGCACGCTGGCCCTCGTCGAAGGGCCCGACGGTGTCGGGTATATTCTCAAGAGCGGCGACGCTGTCGGCAACGGACGGGTGACCGGAATCACCGGAACCACCGTGACCTTCGCGGTCGCGGCGCAGCCGGGTCAGGGTCCCACCTCGGTGACCCTGCGCTTGGTCCTCGACTGACATGCGGACACAGAGCCGCGAAAGGGGTGATCGCCCGATGAAGGCCATGGTGCCGAGCGTGGGATTGCTGCTCCTGCTCGCCGTTGTCGCCGCGGGGATCGGAACCGCACAGACGCCGGACGCCGCCGTCCAGGTGACGTCACTCAGCGTCGACCGCCTGTCCGACGGGGTCACCGTCCGCATCAAGACCAGCGGTCCGGCAAAGTACCAGTCGAGCTTCATCGACTCCCCGAACCGTCTCGTCGTCGACCTGCCGGGCGCCACATACACCTGGAGCAAGACCACGCTCAAGTCCGACACGGAGCCCGTGCGCCAGGTGCGCGGCAGCCAGTGGAAGGGCAGCGTGGCGCGCGTCGTGGTCGAGCTCTCCCGCAAGGTCGGCTACCGCATCGACGAAGACGCCGAAGGCCTGCTCATCGTGCTCGAGCCGGCCGGTACCGCCCAGGCCGAGAAACCCGCGGCGAAGCCGCGCGAGACGAAGGCGAAGGTCCCGCCGGCGCCGGCCGAAGCCTGGGCCCCCCGCGTGGAGACGCCGCGCATGGAAGCGCGGGCCGCCGACCCCGCGAAGCCTCCCGCCGCACCCGACAAGGAAGCTATGGCCACGGTCACTCCGGCGCCCCTGCCGGCAGTCGAGCCCAAGGCCGCCCCTGCTCCTGCTCGCATCGCCCAGGCGGGGCCGGCCGCTCCGCCGCCCGCGCCCGGCGCACCGTCCATGCCCAGCGGGCAGGCGCCATCGGGCGACAAGCTCATCTCGCTCGACTTCAGGGACGCGGACGTCGTGAACCTCCTGCGCATCCTGGCCGCCGAGAGCGGGCGCAACATCGTGGCGGGCGAGGACGTCAAGGGCAAGGTGTCGGTGTCGCTACACAACGTCACCTGGGAGCAGGCGCTCGCCACCATCCTCGAGGCTCGCGGGTTGCAGCGGCTCGACCGCAACGGCATCATCCGGATCGTGTCCATCGAGCAGTTGACCAAGGAACGCGAGGCGCAGGCGCGCGTGCAGGAGGCGCAGGTCAAGGCGGAGACTGAGATCCGCACCAAGCGCGCCGACGCGGAGCTCAAGGAAGCGGAGGCCGCCTACAAGAAGCTCCAGTCCGATGCGGCCATCACCGAGGCCAAGGCGCGCGGACCGCTGCGTGAGGAGACCATCCGCCTGTCGTACGCTGACCCCGAGGAGCTCGCCAAGACGCTCCAGGGCATCCTCGGCATTCCCCCCTCGGGCACCCAGCCGGTATCGTCTGCGCCAATCATTCAGAGCGTGCCGCAGAACCCGACCGTGGTCGGGTCGAGCCCCCCGAACCCGGCCCTCGGCCGGCTGCCGGAGCCGAACAGCCCGTACCCGCCCTTCCAGCCCTCGCCGAACCAGCAGGTCGTGTCGGTCAGCCAGGACGTCCTCGCCAAGGGCATCACGATCCAGGCGCACAAGCCGACCAACAGCATCTTCATCCGCCACTACGAGGCCGACCTCGAGCGCATCAAGAAGCTGATCAAGGAGAAGTTCGACATCCCGCTGCCGCAGGTGAAGATCGAGGCGCGGATGGAGATCCTCGACCGCGACGCCTTCGAGGGCATCGGCGTCCAGTGGGGCGGCGCCATCGTCGGCAATGTCAACAATACTACGACGCTGGTAGGCCAGGGCTTCCAGACGGCGGGGGCGGTGGCAGGCACCCCGGTTGGGGCGAACAGTTTCAGCGCCGCCAACCCGAACCTGACCCTCTCCCAGCTTTTCCCGGTATCGGGCACGACGGGCTTGCCGCTGGGCGGCAATCTGGTCAACCTGCCCTTCGGCGCGCTACCGGGCGCCACCAACGCGGGCGCGCCCGCCGGCGGCTTAGCCTTCGGCCTGATCTCGAATCGCTTCAACATCAACCTGGCGCTCCAGGCCCTGGCCAAACAGGGCAAGACGCGTACGCTCGCGCGGCCCGAGATCGTCACGGTCGAGAACAACAAGGCCTCCCTGTCGCTCGGTGAGGAGATCCCGTACGCCACGGTCAGCTCCGCCGGCACGCAGATCCAGTTCAAGGAGGCCGTGCTCAAGCTCGAGGTGACGCCGACGGTGCTCCGGGAGAGGGTCGGCGACCAGGTCATCACCAAGATCAAGATGGTGATCGTCGTGGAGAACAACTCGCAAGGCGCCAACATCAGCCCCACCCCCGGCATGACGGTGCCCATTATCAACCGGCGGAAGGCGGAGACCCAGGTCCTGATCAAGGAGGGCGACCGGCTCGTCATCGGCGGCGTCACCCAGGGCTCGTCCAGCACGACCGTGCGCAAGGTGCCGCTCTTCGGCGACATCCCCATTCTCGGCTGGCTCTTCAAGCAGAAGGAGAACAGCGAGACCGGCCGCGAGCTGGTGATCTTCGTGACGCCGTCGCTCGTGACGGGCCAGGGGGGCGCCGGCATGGCCACCACCCCCATCGCGCCGAAGTAGCGCGCACCCCGTGGCGTTCCGCTTTCTGACGGCCGGTGAGTCTCACGGCGAGGCTCTCACCGCCGTCATCGACGGCGTGCCCGCCGGCCTCGGGCTCACCGAGGAGCACCTCAACGAGGACCTGGCTCGCCGCCAGCGCGGCTATGGCCGCGGCGGGCGCATGAAGATCGAGCGCGACCAGGCCCACATCTCCTCGGGCGTGCGCTGGGGCGTGACCCTCGGCAGCCCGATCACGCTCACCATCCAGAACCGGGACTGGGAGAACTGGAAGCAAACCATGGCGGTCGGCGAGCCGCCGGCCGGAGCCCCGCCCAAGGCGGTCACGCGGCCGCGCCCTGGACACGCCGACCTGGCAGGAGCCATGAAGTACGGCCACCGCGACATCCGTAACGTGCTCGAGCGCTCGAGCGCGCGCGAGACCACGGCGCGCGTCGCCGTCGCGGGCGTGGCCAAACGACTGCTCGGCGAGTTCGGCATCACGATCCTGAGCCATGTCACCGAGATCGGCGGCGTGCGCATCGGCCCGCTCGAGGTGCCCTGGGACGAGGTTCGACGCCGCGCCGAAGCATCGGAAGTCCGCTGCGCCGACCCCGCCGCGGAGCGCGCCATCGTCGAGGCCATCGATCGGGCCAAGGAAGCCGGTGACACGCTGGGCGGAGTCTTCGAGGTGGTCGCCCTCGGCTGTCCCGTGGGCTTGGGTTCCTACGTGCAATGGGACCGAAAGCTCGACGGGCGCCTCGCGCGCGCGTTCTGCTCCATTCACGCCATCAAGGGCGCCGAAATCGGCATGGGCTTCGAGGCCGCGCGCCGGCCGGGCTCGCAGGTCCACGACGAGATCCTGTTCGACAGCGACAGCGGCTTCCACCGCCGCTCGAACAGCGCCGGGGGCCTCGAGGGCGGCGTCACCAACGGCCAGCCCGTGGTGGTCCGCGCCGCGATGAAGCCGATCTCGACCCTGCGCAAGCCTCTCCAGTCGGTAGACATGGTGACCAAGGAGACGGTGGAAGCCGTGGTGGAACGCAGCGACGTGTGCGCCGTCCCGGCCGCCGGAGTGGTCGGCGAGGCCATGATGGCGCTCGCCCTGGTCGAGGCTTTCCTCGAGAAATTCGCCGGCGACAGCATCGACGAGATCCGCCGCAACTACCAGGGCTACCTCGACTACCTCAAGAGCTGGTAGCGGGGGCGGTAGATGATCGACGTCCCCGTCAATCTGGGCGCCCGCTCGTACCGCATCCTCGTCGGCGCAGGCGCCTTGGCCATGGTCGGAGCCGAGCTCGCCCGCCTCAAGGCCGGCCGGAAGATCGCCCTCGTCACCGACCCGGCGATCCTGGCCCTCCACGGCGCCGCCGTCACCCGGAGCCTCGCCGCCGCAGGCTTCGACGTCACCACGGTGCTCCTGCCCGAGGGGGAGCGCGCCAAGACGCTGGAGGTCGCCGCCTCGACGTGGGAGCGCTTCCTCGACGCGGGTCTCGACCGAAGCTCGACGGTCGTGGCGCTGGGCGGCGGCGCCGTCGGAGACCTGGCGGGCTTCGCCGCGGCGACCTACATGCGAGGTGTCGGCGTGGTGCAGGCGCCCACCACGCTGCTGGCGCAGGTGGACGCCTCGATCGGCGGCAAGACGGCCATCGACCACCCGCGGGCCAAGAACCTGATCGGCGCCTTCCACCAGCCGCGCCTCGTGCTCTCCGACACGGCCGCGCTCTTGACCCTGCCGGAACGCGAGTACCGATCGGGGCTGGCGGAGGTGATCAAGCACGGCATCGTGCTCGACGCGGCGTACTTCGAGGACGTCGAGCGCGGCGTGGCGGCCCTGCTCGAGCGCGAGCCCGCCGCCCTCGAGCGGATCGTCGCGGGCTCGTGCCGTCTCAAGGCTTCGGTGGTCGAGCGCGACGAACAGGAGTCGGAGCTCCGCCACGTCCTCAACTACGGGCACACGATCGGGCACGCGATCGAGGCGGTCACCGGCTACCGGCGCTTCGCCCACGGCGAGGCCGTGTCGCTCGGCATCGCCGCCGAGGCCGGGATCGCCGAGCGCCTCGGCCTGGCCAAGCCCGGGGTGCGCGCGCGGCAGGTCCGCCTGCTCGAAGCCGTCGGGTTGCCTGTGCGCGGCGCTGGAGGGGCGCCTTCGCTCGTGGTCGAGGCGCTCAGCCGCGACAAGAAGTCCAGGGACGGCCGCGTGCCCTTTGTGCTGGCGCCCGAGATCGGCGCGTTCCGCCTGGTCTTCGACGTGCCGACAGCGACCATCCTCGACGCCCTCGCCGAGCTCGGCTGAACCCGCATTTTCGATTTGAAGGGTGAACGAACCGGGCAATAATCGCTCAACGCCCGCATGAAACGTGGCTCTCGGGGGCTCCTCGCTGGCACGGAGGGCACCACCCAATAGGTGACGCGAAAGCTGGCCCGGCCCTCTCTGCCAATATGAGTGAGACAGTGACCCCCTGGAAGTTTCGTGTCGAGGGCGAGTCGGGATTGGAGAGCGATGAGCGCATTGGAGCAGGCCCTGGGTGGGCCGGCGATCGAGGTGGTGGCGAAGGCGACGCGGCGGCGGTTCACGGTGGATTACAAGCGGAAGATCCTCCGAGAGGCGGACGCCTGCAAGACGTCGGGCGCGGTCGGGGCGTTGTTGCGGCGGGAGGGGTTGTACTCGTCCCACCTGACGACGTGGCGCGCGGCGCGGGAGCGAGGAGAGCTGGCGGCGGCACCGAAGAAACGCGGGCCCGTGCCGCGGGTCCCCGGTCCGCGCGACCAGCGGATCACCGAACTGGAGCGAGAGAGCATCCGGTGGCGGAAGCGCGCCGAGCGGGCTGAGGCCCTGGTCGAACTGCAAAAACAAGGTCAGGGCTGTTCAGCGCGGTTTGACCCGCCGCTCGGCGTCCAAACGTCCCTGGCTTGGGGCTGATAACGGCCTTTATGTCGGCTACGCGCATCGGCGGCTAACGACGTGACCCCCCGGTCCTCTCGACTGCGAATCGCTCACCCGCTGGCCTGCGCCCTCGTTGTGCTAGCCACGCTCGCCGCGTTCCTGCCGGCCCTTGGCAACGGTTTCCTCGATTGGGATGATCGCCACAATCTCGTGGACAACCCTCATTACCGGGGGTTCGAATGGGACCACCTCCGGTGGATGTTCACCACGAATCACCTCGGTCACTACATCCCCCTGACCTGGATGACGTTCGCCCTCGATTACGTCCTATGGGGCATGAACCCGGCGGGCTACCATCTGACGAACCTGCTGCTCCACACGGCAAACGCGGCGGTCGTGTATGGGATCGCCCTGCAGATCCTCGCCCTGGCCAGGCCGGCCAAGCGGGACGAGGCCGGGAGCCTCGTCGCCGGCGCGACTTTCACCGCGCTTTTCTTCGCGCTCCATCCGCTACGCGTGGAATCGGTAGCTTGGGTCACCGAGCGCCGCGACCTCCTCTCGGGCCTTTTCTACCTCCTCGCGATCCTGGCATACCTCCACTACGCTTCCGGTGCTACGGCCGCACACCGGTCCTTGCTCTGGGCTTCGCTCGCCTCCTTCACTCTCGCGCTGCTCTCGAAATCCATGGTAGTGAGCCTCCCTGCCGTGCTCTTGATCCTGGACGTCTATCCTCTACGGCGGCTCCCTTGGCCCTCGCGTGCATGGCTCGCGGGACCGGCCCGCGGTGTCCTCCTCGAGAAGGTGCCCTTCGTCCTGCTCGCCCTGGCCGCGAGCGCCACTGCGCTCCTCGTCCTCTCGGGTACCGGCAACATGACGCCCCTCGCCGTGGTGGGCGCCCTCGACCGGGCCGTCATCTCTCTCTTCTCACTGGCGTTTTATCTCTGGAAGACCGTGGCGCCCTTGAATCTCTCCCCGCTCTACGAGCTTCCGCCCCGGCTCGATCCTTGGAGTTGGCCGTTCGTTCTGAGCGCCGCGGTGGTCCTAGCCATCACGGCGCTCGCCCTCTGCCTGCGCCGCAGGCGGCCTGCGCTCCTAGGAGCGTGGCTGGCTTACGTCGTCATCCTCCTGCCGGTGCTCGGCATCGTCCACAACGGCCATCAGATCGCCGCCGATCGCTACACCTACCTCGCGTGCGTTGCATGGGCGCTGGCCCTCGGGGGTGTGCTCGCGTGGTGCTGGCCGGTGCGCGCTCCACTCGCTGCGGTCTTGGGGGCCATCGTGACGATCGCATTAGGACTTCTCACTTGGAGCCAGGTCCAGGCCTGGAAGAGCTCGGAGACCCTCTGGACCCACGCGCTGAAAACCCACCCGTCCTCCGTCGCCCACCTGAACCTCGGATGGGCGCTGGCCCAGAACGGAGAGACGGCTGCCGCAGTCGAGCACTACCGCGAGGCGCTCCGCATCCGGCCGCGCTACCCGGAGGCGCATAACAATCTCGGGCTCGCACTCGCCGCTCAGGGCGACCTCCCAGCGGCAAGGCTCTCCTACCAGGAGGCCTTAAGGCTGAACCCTCGCCTCGTGGCGACCCACCTCAACCTCGGCGTGCTCCTCGCGGGGCTGGGCGACACAGATGCAGCCATCGCCCACTACCGCGAGGCGCTCCGCGTCAGGCCGGCCTACGCTGAAGCGCACGCGAATCTCGCCCAGGCGCTGGAGCGCCGTGGACAGGTCGACGAAGCGTCCCGGCACTTCGTCGAGGCCGTGCGGCTCCGGCCGGACTCGGCCGAGGCGCACAACAACCTGGGCGCGTTTCTCGCGCGCCACGGCCAGCTCGCCCCCGCCGTGGCTCACTTCACTGAGGCCGTCCAGCTCAAGCCGGGCTTCGCCGAGGCGCACAACAACTTCGGCATTGCGCTGGCACAACAGGGCCAGCTGGCCGCGGCCGCCGAGCATTTCCGCGAGGCGGTAAGCCTCAAGCCCGCCTTTCAGGACGCGCGCAGCAACCTCGACCGGGCTCTGCGCGAGCTCGGCCAGGCCCGGGAGCAGTGAGCTGATGAGGTTGCTCCACCGCTGGGGGTTGCCGAGCCTGGTCGCCACGCTCTGCTTCGCGGTGTTCATCCCATCGCTCGACGGCCAGTTCCTCAATTGGGACGACCAGGTCAACCCGGAGATCGGACGCTTCCGCATCGTCTTCGACGTCCCCAAGCCCGTGATCCTGGAGGCCCTGGCCGAGCTCGGCTGAGCCTCCCAATTCTCTCGGGCGGCCGTCTACGGCCGTGCTAGAAATAGATCATTGCCCTGCCACCCGCCGTCCACCACCGTCCCGAAGCGCCGCCCATGACGACACGGCTTGGCTACCACCCCGCCCTCGACGGCATCCGCGCCATCTCCATCCTCGCCGTCATGCTCTATCACTCCGGGCTGATTCACGGCGGCTTCCTCGGCGTGGACGTCTTCTTCACCCTGAGCGGCTTCCTCATCACCACGCTCCTGATCGAGGAGCACGCGGCCGCGGGGCGCATCGCCCTGCGTGATTTCTACTGCCGCCGGGCCCTTCGGCTTCTCCCCGCCCTCGTGCCCGTGGTGATCGTCTCCGGAGTGGCCATGATCGCCACCGCGGGCCCGTCCCGCGTCGTCGGCATGTCGCTCTTCGTCCTCGCGGTGATCTTCTACGTGGCGAACTGGGCGGCCATCGCGGGGCTTCCCCAGGGCATGCTCGGGCACGCCTGGTCGCTGTCGATCGAGGAGCAGTTCTACCTCGTATGGCCACCCGTCCTCACCCTGCTCCTCCGCCGCGTGCGCGCGCGATGGCTGCTCGTGGCCGGCCTCTTCCTGGCCACCCTGGGATCGATCCTCCTCCGCTATCACCTGGCGGTGAGCGGAGCGACGGGCCGGCGCTTCTACCTCGGCACGGACGCGCACGCCGATCCCATCCTCATCGGGTGCGCGACGGCGTGCCTCGTGTCGTGGGGGTACATCCGGGGCGGGCGCGATCCGTCGGCCACGACGAGGTGGCGATGGCGGGTCGCCGCGCTGGCGGCCGCCGCCGTCCTCGCGGCCGTACTCGTGATGGCGCGTCTGCCCGACGACTATGCCCGGCGGGGGGCGAGCACCATCGTGGCGGTGGCCGCCGGCATCCTCATCGTGGACGTCCTGCAGCCCGGCTCGCGCCTGGCTCCCCTTCTCGCCTGGTCACCGCTCGTGTGGATCGGGAAGCGCTCCTACGCGATCTACCTGTGGCACCTTCCCGTGTTCTTCCTCGCGGGAGCCCTGTTGGCCTCGGGTCTCCTCGAATACATCCCGTCCCGAATCGTGCCGGCGTGGGTGATCACGTTCGCCATGGCCGGGGCCTCCTACCGCTGGATCGAGGCGCCGGCGCTTCGCCTGAAATCGCGATTCGCGGCGCGGCAAGCCGATCGCACGGCCGCCGCGCCGGCCGCCGCCGTCGCGCCCGCCCTTTAGCGACCCAACAGTCGCTGCGCCTGCTCCAGATTCCTCCGCGCGTCGATCCATTCGGGATTCAGCTCGACCGCGCGCATGAACTGCTCGGCCGCCTCCCGTAGCTTGCCTTCCTGCGCGAGGGCGAGACCGAGATTGTTCCGCGCCTCCGCGTAGTCCGGGTTCGGGCGGAGCGCCTCCCGGAAGTGCGAGAGCGCCTCGTCCCGCCGCCCCTGCACGGCCAGGGCCACGCCGAGGTTGTTCCACGCCTCGGCGAAGCGGGGGCGAACCGCCACGGCCCGGCGGAAGCCCTCCGCGGCCTCTGCGGGACGACCCTGCTGCGCCCAGGCCAGCCCGAGATTGTTCCACGCCTCGGCATAGCCCGGCCGGAGCGCCACCGCCCGCTCGAGCTCGGCCACGGCGTCGGCATAGCGGCGCTCAGCCGTGAGAGCGGCGCCCAGGTTGGAGCGCGCCACCCCGGAGCCGGGCTCCAGCTCCACGGCCCGGCGCCAGAGGCTTTCATCGCTCCGCCACACCGGCACCTGCATCCAGGTCAGCGCGGCCAGGGCCAAGAGCCCCAGCGCGGCCGGCCACAGCGCCCGGCGGCGCCAGACCGCGACGGCACCTCCGGCGAGCGCGGCAAAGCCCAGGCAGGCCAGATAGGTATACCGGTCGGCGGCGGCCTGGTATCCGTTGTGCGCGATGCCGAGCACGGGCAGCAGGGTCAGGGCGAAGGCTGCCCACGCCGCGAGGAACGCGGGCCAGCGCCGACGCAGGAGCAGGGCCGCGCCGGTGACCGCGACGACGCCGAGCGCGCTCAGCACGATGCGAGCCTCGAGCGGGCGGACCGGCAGCGCGAGCTCATAGAGCGGCGAGAGGGACGTGGGCCAGAGGAGCTTCGCGAGGTAGAAGCCGAGCGCGTAGAGCGAGAGCGCCGCGCGGGCCGGGAGACCCAGGACGCCGAGCGGCGTCAGCCCGCCGCCGACGGCGATGGCCCGGACGGCCACGGCCGCGCCGGCGACCGCGAGCGCCGCGAAGGGCAACTTCTCGAGCCAGACTCGCCGCGCGGCGGGCGTGAGCCAGCCGGCCGCGCCGCCGAGGCGGCGGAGCGGGTAGATGTCGAGCAGCACCAGGAGGCCGGGCAGGCTCGCCGTGATGGACTTGGACATGAGCGCGAGGGCGAAACAGCCGAGCGCGGCCCAGTACGCGCTCTTCGCGCGCCGCGCGATATAGCGCAGGTAGGCCCACACAGCGAGGAGGTAGAAAAGCCCGGAGAGCACATCCCGCCGCTCCGTGACCCACGCCACCGACTCCACGCGCAGCGGGTGGATCCCGAAGGCGAGCGCCGCCACGAGGGCGCCCATGCTGAGCCACGGGTCGGACGCCGGGCGGGCCGGAAGGGCCGGTCGCAGGAGTGCCCGCGCCACGCAGAAGAAGACGACGACGCCGGCGGCGTGGAGCAGGACGTTGGTCAGGTGATAGCCCGCCGGATTCATCCCCCAGAGGAGGTAGTCGAGGCCGAAGGAGAGCCAATTGACCGGCATCCAGTGACCCATGAGAACCGTCGTGAACATCCACGCGAGGTTCGAAGGGCCGAGGCCGCGATACCACGGGTTCCGGAGCAGCAGCGAGCCGTCATCCCAGTCGATGAAGCCGTTCGCGAGCGCCGGCAGGAAGACCACGACAGCTCCGAGGCCGGCTACCAAAGGCAGGAATCTCGCGGCTCCGCTCGGGCTTGGGCGAACCGCGCTGTCCGTGTCCTTGTGGTCGGCCACCAGGGCGAGTTTGTCATGGCGGCATAGGCGCGGCAAGGGCCGGGAACGCATTGACTCTCGGGCCTTTGGCGCTTATAAAAGATGAGCCATGGCGAACCCGATCCCCCAGGGCGGCGGGACAGCCGCCGAGGATCCCGTGGCGGCGGGCGCCATCAAGCGGTACGAGGAGCGGCTGGCCCGGGATCCGGCCTCGCTGGCCTTCGCTCCCCTGGCCGATGCCTACCGCAAGGTCGGACGGACGCGGGAGGCCATCAACCTCTGCCGCGAGGGGCTCGGGCGCTTCCCGCACTACACGACGGCGCGCCTGATCCTCGCCAAGGCGCACCTGGACGATGGCAACCCCGACGCGGCGCTGGGCGAGCTCGGGGTCATCCTCCAGTCGGGCCCGAAAGACGCCCAGGCGCATCGCCTGGCGGCCGAGATCCACCGAAAGGCAGGGCGCTGGGAAGAGGCGCGGCAGCATCTCGAGCGCGTGGTCAAACTCGACGCGGGCGACCGGGAATCGCGCCTGCTGCTCGAGACGCTGGCCGCGGAGGGGCGCGCGGGGGACGGCTCGCCGCTGGGGCGCGTGCTGGCGGACGACACGTTCGCCACGATGAGCATGGGCGCCCTGTGCCTCGAGCAGGGGCTCAGCGACGAAGCGGCGCAGATCTTCCTGCGCCTGACCAGGAAGAACCCGGGTGATGCCCGGGCACGCGCGGGCCTCGAAGAGGCGCTGCGGGCCAAGACCCAGAAACGGAAGGGACCATAACGTCATGCAGGTGTCCACGGCCGAGTTCAAGAAGGGGCTGAAGATCCAGTTCGACGGGCAGCCGTACACCATCGTCGACTTCCAGCACGTCAAGCCCGGCAAGGGCGGCGCCTTCGTGCGCACCAAGCTCAAGCACATGAGGCAGGGCCGCGTCATCGACAACACCTTCCGGGCCGGCGAGAAGGTGGAGCTGGTCGACTTCGAGGACAAGCACATGCAGTATCTCTACAAGGACGACCGCTACCACTTCATGGACACGGAGACCTACGACCAGATCTCGCTCTCCGCCGAGGAGGTCGGCGACGCGCGCTCCTTCCTCAAGGAGAACACGGACGTCGACATCCTCTTCATCGACGGCAGCCCCGTGACGGTCGAGCTGCCGACTTTCATGGAGCTCGCGATCACCAAGACCGACCCGGGCATCCGCGGCGACACGGCCTCGGGCGGCTCCAAGCCGGCCACGCTCGAAAGCGGCGCGGTCGTCCAGGTGCCGCTCTTCCTCAACGAGGGGGACATCGTGAAGGTCGACACCCGGAGCGCCGAGTACCTGGGCCGCGTCGCGGCGGCCGGCTAGGCTCATGGCCGGCAAGAAGCGCGCGGCCCGCCCCGCGGCGGGACAGCAGTGGACGCCGAAGCAGGTCGTCGATCTGGCGATGGCCCACGACCTGGCGGAAATCGAAGTGGAGAGCGGCGGCGTGCGCGTGCGCGTCGTCCGCCGGCACGCGCCCGCGGCCGCGACGCAGGGCGCCGCCGCCGCGCCCGCCGCGCTACCCCAGGCGGAGAGCGTCGAGCGCGCCGCCGAAGCCGCCGCCGGCACCGTGACGATCGAGGCGCCCATGGTCGGCACCTTCTACCGCGCCACGAACCCCGAGACGGCGCCGTTCGTCAGCGAGGGCGACACGATCAAGGAGGGGCAGACCCTCTGCATCATCGAGGCGATGAAGCTCATGAACGAGATCGAGTCGAAGGTCACCGGCCGCGTCGTGAAGATCCTCGTCGAGAATGCCCAACCCGTCGAATTCGGCCAGCCGCTCTTCCTCGTGGAGTGCCGCAAGTAGCGCGCTGAACGCCATGTTCCACAAGATACTGATCGCCAACCGCGGAGAGATCGCGCTGCGCATCCTCAGCACCTGCCGCGAGATGGGCATCCGCACCGTCGTCGCCCACTCGCAGGCCGACGCGGGATCGCTGCCCGTGCGGCTGGCCGACGAATCCATCTGCATCGGCCCCGCCGAGGCGCGCCAGAGCTACCTCAATATCCCCAGCATCATCTCGGCGGCTTCCATCACGGACAGCGAGGCGATTCACCCCGGCTACGGTCTGCTGTCCGAGAACGCGGCCTTCGCCGAGATCTGCCGCGCCTGCGGCATCACGTTCATCGGCCCCGCACCGGAGGCCATCCGGCTCATGGGCGACAAGGCCCAGGCGCGTGCGATGGCCAAGCAGGCCGGCGCGCCCGTCGTGCCGGGCAGCGAAGGGCCGCTCGAGGGCGTGGACGAGGCGCAGGCGCTGGCCGACACGATCGGCTATCCCGTCGTGGTCAAGGCGGCAGCGGGCGGCGGCGGGCGCGGCATGCGCATCGTTCGCGCGCGCGACATGCTCGCGCAGGCCTTCGCGACATGCCGGGCGGAGGCGGCCCAGGCCTTCGGCTCCTCGGAGCTCTACCTCGAGAAGTTTGTCGAGGAGGCGCGCCACGTCGAGGTGCAGGTCTTGGGCGACCGGAACGGCATCCGCGTGCACCTGGGCGAGCGCGACTGCTCCGTGCAGCGCCGGCACCAGAAGCTCCTCGAGGAGAGCCCCGCCTCGGCCATCTCGGAGGAGACGCGGGCGGGCCTCTACAAGGCGGCTCTGACCGTCGCCAACTCGGTCAACTATGTCTCGGCAGGCACCGTCGAGTTCCTCGTGGCGCGCAACGGCACCTTCTACTTCATCGAGATGAACACGCGCATCCAGGTCGAGCACCCTGTCACCGAGATGGTCACGGGCATCGACCTCGTTCGGGAGCAGATCCGCATCGCCTCGGGCGAGTCCCTCGGCTACAGGCAGCGCGCGATCACGGTGCGCGGCCACGCCATCGAGTGCCGCATCAACGCAGAGGATCCGGAGCACTTCGTCCCCTCGCCCGGCACGGTGACGGCGTGGCTTCCGCCAGGGGGATACGGCGTGCGGGTGGACAGCCACATGATGCCGGGCGCGGCGGTGCCGCCGTACTACGACTCGCTGATCGCCAAGATCATCGTCCACGGCCGTGACCGCGCCGAGGCCATCGCCCGCATGCAGCGGGCGCTCTCCGAGACGCACGTGGAAGGCGTCAAGACCACCATCCCCTACCACCAGAAGCTCCTGGCCGACCCCGCCTTCCTCTCCGGAGAGCACACGCTGCCACGTCTCGAAGTCGGTCCCTGACCCCGCCCCGGTGACCCTCTCCACACCGCTCTACGTCATCCTCGACCGGGGAGCCGGCGGCGGTCGGGACCTGGCCACACTCCTCGACGCGGTGCTCGAGGGCGGCTGCCGCCTGGTCCAGCTGCGCGAGAAGGCCATGCCGCTCAACGAGCTCTATCCCGTGGCGCGCGCGCTGAGACGCCGCTGCCGTGAGGCCGCCTGCCTCTTCATCGTCAACGACCGCGTGGACCTGGCCCTGGCCGTCGAGGCGGACGGCGTCCACGTTGGGCAGGACGACCTGCCGGCGCGCGAGGCGCGCCGGCTCTTGCCTCCGCCCATGATCCTCGGCGTCTCGACCCACAACCCGGACCAGGCGCGACGAGCGCGCGACGACGGCGCCGACTATGTGGCGGTGGGCAGCATGTTCCCGACGGGGAGCAAGATCGGCTTCGATCTTGTGGGACCGGAGCTGGTGAGACGCGTGCGGGCGGACATCCCTGTCCCCCTTGTGGCCATCGGCGGCATCACCCGGGACAATGTCAGCCAGGTCATCGAGGCGGGTGCCGACGCCGTCGCCGTCATCTCCGCCATAGGCAGCGCGCGGGATCCGGCCGCCGCCGTTCGCGGGTTCCTCGAGACCATTCGCTCGGCCCGGGACGGCGCTCGGTGATGCTGTCCCGGCTGCTCTGGCCCGCCGGCATTGCCCTCGCGGCTTGCCTGCCCTTTCTCCCGTCGCTCCAGGGCCAATTCCTCTACTGGGACGACGTCACGAACTTCCTGATGAACGAGGGCTATCGGGGACTCGGCTGGCTTCAGCTTCGCTACATGTTCACGACCACACTCCTCGGCCACTGGATTCCCCTGACCTGGCTCACCCTGGGAATCAACTACGCCCTGGGCGGCATGAATCCCTGGGGCTACCACCTCGGCAATCTCCTGCTCCACTCGGCCAATGCCGTCTGCCTCTACTTCATTGCCCGACGGCTCCTGGCCAGCGCCTCGGGCGAGACGCCCGCACGCGTCATCGAGAGCATGCCGGACCGCGCGGGCGCGGCCTTCGCGGCCCTCGTCTTCGCGGTTCATCCCCTGCGGGTGGAGTCGGTCGCCTGGATCACCGAGCGCCGCGACGTGCTCTCCGGGCTCTTCTTCCTGTTGTCGATCCTCTTCTACCTTCGCGCGACAGACGGCGGCGGATTCATCAGCGGGCGCTGGCGGACGGCCTCGCTCCTGGCCTTTGCCGCGGCTTTCCTGTCCAAGTCCATCGTCATGGCGCTGCCTGGTGTCCTTCTCCTTCTTGACGTCTACCCGCTTCGCCGCTTGCGGCTGGACTGGCGCGCCCTTCTTCTCGAGAAGTTGCCGTACGCGGCCATCGCCGTGGTGGGCGCCGTCGTGGCCATGCTTGCCCTCCGTATCGGCGCTTCAGCCTCGGCCTGGAGCCAGACGGGCATGGGGGCGCGCGTCGGAGTCGTCGCCTATGCCTTCTGGTTCTATCCCTCGCGCTGGGTGTGGCCCGTGGCGCTATCACCGCTCTACGAGCTGCCCCCGCGGGTGGACCTCTCGCAGGGGCGCTTTCTTGGTCCGCTCCTGGCGCTCCTGGCTGTGACCGCCTGCCTCGTCCTGCTGCGGCGGCGCGCGCCTTGGGCGCTCGCGGCCTGGGCCTACTCAGCCCTCGTGCTCCTACCCGTGAGCGGAATCGTGCCCGCCGGCTTCCAACTCGCCCATGACCGCTATAGCTATCTCTCGGGGCTCGGGTTTGCCGTGGTGGCGGGCGGCGCGCTCTGGACGCTGCTTCGCGCAGGCGGCGCGGACCGGCTCGGCCGGGCGCCCGCGACGCTGGCTCTGGCGGTCGCGGTCGTGGTCGTCCTTGGTCTTGGCGCGGCCAGCTGGGGGCAAACCCGGATATGGCGCGACTCCGACTCTCTCTGGGAGCGCGCGGTGGCGCTGGACGCGGACTGCGTCGTCTGCGCCAACAACCTGGCCGCGGCCATCGTGCGGCGCCGGGAGCCCTCGCCCGCCATGATCGACAGGGCAGAGGGCCTCGTGCGCCACGCCATCGAGCTGCGCGCCGATCACTTCACGTCGTACGACACGCTGGGCGCCATCCTGACGAACCGCGGACGGACGGCCCAGGCGGAAGAGGCCTTCCGTCAAGCGCTGAGCCTGGCGCCCAACCAAGCCGCCCCCGCGGCCAACCTCGGCGCGCTGCTGGCCAGACAAGGGCGCTATGCCGAGGCCGTGCCCTGGCTGCGCAAGGCCGCCGCGGCGCAGCCGGCGTTTCCTGGTCTCCGGAGCAATCTAGGCTACGCTCTACGAAACCATGGCATCGAACTCGCGCGGCAGGGCAGGCTCGACGAGGCGGTGTCCCTGCTCGCCGAGGCCTCCCGAATCCTGACCCAGGATCCCGACACGCATCGCAATCTCGGCCAGGCGCTGATGGAGCGCGGCCGGGGCGCGGAAGCGGTGCCCGTGCTCGAGCGCGCCCTCGCCCTCGACGGCGCCTCGGAAGCCACGCGGTTCCTGCTCACCCAGGCGCGACTCCAGGCTGGGCGGCCGACTCCACGGTGAGCAACGGGCGATGAGCATCCCGCGCCGCGCGCTCCTCCCCGCCCTCGTCTTCGCCGTCGCCTTCCTGACCTTCTGGCCGGGCTTGAGCGGCGAGTTCGTCAACTGGGACGACGACGTCAACTTTCTCGCGAACCCCAACTTCCGGGGCCTCGGCTGGAGCAACCTCCGCTGGATGTTCACGACGACGCTGATGGGGCACTGGATCCCGCTCACGTGGCTGACGCTCGGGGTGAACTACGTCCTCGGGGGGATGGCGCCGTGGGGCTATCACCTGGGCAATCTGCTGCTGCACGCGGCCAACGCGGTGGTGTTCTACGCCGTGGCGCGGCGGCTGCTGGCGGCGGGGACCGGGGGGGAACGGACGCAGGGGGCGGTGGCGTGGGGCGCGGCGGCGGCAGCGGCGGTGTTCGCGGTGCACCCGCTGCGGGTCGAGTCGGTGGCCTGGGTGACGGAGCGGCGCGACGTGCTGAGCGGGTTGTTCTTCCTGCTGGCCGTGCTGGGCTATCTCAACGCGGTCGAGCGGGGGGCAGGCGGGCGGCTTGACTCGCGGTGGCGCGCGGCGTCGCTGGGGCTCTTTGCCGCCGCGCTGCTGTCCAAGGCCTCGACCATGATGCTGCCGGCGGCGTTGCTGGTGCTGGACATCTATCCGCTGCGGCGGCGCGGCGTGGGCCTAGCGGTACTGCTGCGAGAGAAGATCGGGTACTTCGCGCTGGCCGGGGTGGGGGCGGCGGTCGCGCTGGTGGCGGTGCGGCAGGGGGCGACGGTGACGGGGTACGCGGCGTACGGTCTCGGGGCGCGCGCGGCGATGACGCTGTACAGCCTGCTGTTCTACCCGTGGAGGTTCCTGTGGCCGGTGGAGCTGTCGCCGATGTACGAGCTGCCGGCGCGGGTCGATCCTCTGGCGTGGCGGTTCCTGCTGCCGATGGTGGCGGTGCCGGCCATCACGGCCGCGCTGATCGTGCTGCGGCGGCGGTGGCCGGGGGGGCTCGCGGCGTGGGTGTATTCGGCGCTCCTGGTGCTGCCGGTGAGCGGGGCGGTGCACGCCGGGTATCAGCTGGCCCACGACCGGTACAGCTATCTCTCGGGGCTGGGCTTCAACGTCCTTGCCGGCGGCGGGATCGCCTGGCTGCTCGACGCCCGGGCGCGCGGGCGCGTGAGCGCCATGATCACCCGAAGCGCGACGGCGGGAGCGGCCGCGGCGCTGCTGTTCCTAGCCGCCGCGTCCTGGGACCAGTCGAAGGTCTGGGCGGACTCCGAGACGCTCTGGCGCTGGGCCGCGAACCTCGACTCCGAGTGCGCGGTGTGCTGGAACAACCTCGGGCACGCGCTGAGCGGCCAGAAGCGGCACCCCGAGGCGGAGGCGGCCTACCGCCGGGTGGCCGCGCTCCGCCCGATGACCGCGAGCCTCGCCAACAACATCGCGATCGCCCTCGCAGGCCAGAGGAAGGACGCCGACGCCGAAGCGATGCTGCGGGAGGCGCTCCGCCTCGACCCGAACCTCACCGGGGCCCTGCTCAACCTGGGCTCGTACGAAGCCCAGACGGGGCGCTTCGCGGAGGCCCTCGCCCACCTCCGGAAGGCCTACGCGCTCGACCCGAGGTTCTCCGGCTCGGTGAAGGAGCTGGCGCAAGCGCTCGTCGCGGCAGCCGCCGCCGAGCGCAAGGCCGGGCGGCCGGACCAAGCCATGGCGCTCTACCAGGAAGCGCTCACGGTGCAGCCCGGCAACGCGCAGGCGCGGGATGGGCTCGAGGCGCTCTCGGCCGGGCGACCGGCCGACGGGCTTGGGCGATGAGCGGGGCCCTTCTGACGCTCCGTCGCGTCGGCGTGCCCTGCCTGATCTTCGCCGCGGCCTTCCTCACCTTCCTCCCGGCGCTGAGCGCGGACTTCGTCAACTGGGACGACTTCGACAACGTCGTGAACAACACGGGCGTCCACGGCTTGCGGACGGCGCAGCTCCAGTGGATGTGGACGGGCACGGTTCTCGGCCACTGGATCCCGCTGACCTGGATGAGCTTCGGGCTGAACTACGCGCTCGGCGGGCTCAACCCGCGCGGCTACCACCTCCTCAACCTGCTGCTGCACGCGGCCAGCGCCACGGTCTTCTTCTTCATCGCCCGCCGGCTGCTGCGCGCCGCCGGGGCCGCCGCCGCCGAGCCCGGCCTGTCCGTCGGGGCGGGCTTCGCGGCGCTGCTCTTCGCGGTCCATCCGCTACGTGTCGAGTCCGTCGTGTGGGTGACCGAGCGGAAGGATGTCCTCTGCGGCTTCTTCTTCATGCTCGCGGTCCTGGCCTACCTGCGCGCCGCGGCGGAGGACGCGACACTCCGGCGAGGGTGGACGTACGCATCGCTCGCCGCCACCGCGGCCGCACTGCTGTCAAAGGCGGCCGCGATGCCGCTGCCGGCCGTGCTTCTGCTCCTCGACGTCTACCCGCTCGGGCGCGCGCGGGTCCTCGGCTGGCGGCGCTGCCTGCTCGAAAAGCTCCCGTGGGCCGCGGTCGCGGCCATCGGCGGCTTCATCGCCCTCCGGGTGGTGCTCACGGGCACCGGGGTGACGGGCTACGAGACGTACGGCCCGGGCTCTCGCGTCGCGATGACCGCCTACACCTTCAGCTTCTACCCGGCGCGCTGGCTCTGGCCCGTGAGGCTGATCCCGCTGTATGAGCTGCCGGTGGACGTGCGCCTCCTGGCCCCGCGCTTCCTGATCCCGGCACTCGCCTTCGTCGCGGTCACGGCGCTGCTGTGGGCGCTCCGGCGCGTCTTCCCTGCCGGGCTCGCGGCCTGGGCGCTGTCGGTCCTCATACTCCTCCCGATCAGCGGGATCGTGCACGCCGGCAACCAGCTGGCCCACGACCGCTACAGCTATCTCTCGGGACTCGGCTTCGCGGCGCTGGCGGGCGGCGGACTCGCCCGGCTCCTCGACGCCCGCTCGCGCGGCCGTGTGAGCGCCGTCATCGCCAGAAGCGTGCTCGCCGGCGCCGCCGCGGTGCTGTTCGTGCTGGCTGTCGGCGCCTGGGACCAGTCCAAGGTCTGGCAGGACTCGGAGACGCTGTGGCGGTGGTCGGTCAACGTCGAGCCCGACTGCTCCATCTGCTGGAACAACCTCGGCACGTCCCTCACGGTCCGAAAGCGCCATGCGGAGGCGGAAGCGGCCTTCCGCCGGGCCTTCGCGCTCCGCCCAAGGCGCGCCACGTTCGCGAACAATATCGCGACTGCGCTTCACGGGCAGAACAAGGACAAGGAGGCCGAGGAGATGCTCCACCTCGCGCTGCGACTCGAGCCCAACCTGACCGGGGCGCTGGCCAACCTGGGCGCCGTGTACTTGCAGCAGGGTAAGTACGCCGAGTCCCTGCCCTACTACCGCCAGGCCTTCGCCCAGGACCCGGGATTCAAAGGCCTCGTCCCCAACTACTCGCAGGCCCTGGTCGCGCGCGCGGCGGAGGAGCGCAGGGCGGGACGCGCGCTGGTCGCCAAGGCGCTCCTCCAGGAGGCGCTCGCCGTCAACCCGGGCGATGCCGAGGCGCGACGCCAGCTCCAGGCGCTCCTGGCCGAGCCGGGCCGCGTGGATGGAGGTCCGGCTGGGCCGCGCCCGACCCGTTGACGACCCCCGCAAACCCGCTATAATGGCGCCGCTCGCAACCTTGGCCGACCCGTTCTGAGGAGGAGACCGCCCGTTCTGAGGAGGAGACCGAATGAGGACCTTTCGAATCCGCCACGTACTAACCGCCCTCGCGATCGCCGCGCTGCTGCTGCCGGCCACGGCGCAGGTGGATGCCCAGTCCAAGGGCACCATCAAGATCGCCTCCCAGAGCCCACTCTCAGGCGGCCAGGCCGCGCTGGGCGAAGGCATCAAGCTCGGCGCCCAGCTGGCCGTCGAGAAGCTCAAGGGCAATCTCGAGAAGATGGGCTACAAGGTCGAGTTCGTGCCCTTCGACGATCAGGCCAAGCCCGACGTCGGCGTCGCCAACGCCAAGAACATCATCTCTGACAAGGACATCATGGCCGTGATCGGCCACCTGAACTCCGGCGTGGCGATCCCCTCGTCGGAGGTCTACAAGGAAGTCAACGTCGTGATGGTCTCGCCGGCCAACACGAACCCCGTCGTGACGGATCGCGGCTATCCCAACATCAACCGCGTCTGCGGCCGCGACGACGTCCAGGGCGTGGTCGGCTCCGAGTTCGCCCACGGGACCATGAAGGTCAAGAGCGCCGCCATCGTCCACGACAAGACGCAGTACGGGCAGAGCATCGCGGAGTTCTTCAAGGCCGACGCCGAGAAGAAGGGCATCAAGGTGGTCGCCTTCGAGGGCACGGAGGAGAAGTCGAACTTCGACCCGATCCTCACGCCCATCAAGGCCAAGAACCCCGACGTCATCTACTTCGGCGGCATCTACGACCAGGGCGCGCCCTTCTTCAAGCAGGCGCGCGAGAAGGGCATCAAGGCCAAGTTCATGGGCCCCGACGGCATGGACTCCTCCGACCTGACCAAGATCGCCGGCAAGTCGGTCGTGGGCATGCACTACACCTCGGCGGCCGGGCCGGCTTCGGCGCTGCCCAAGGCCAAGGCTTTCGTGGACGAATTCAAAAAGAAGTTCGGCAAGAATCCCGAACCCTACGCGGCCGAGGCCTACGACGCGGCCACCATCGCCGTGAAGGCCATCGAGGACGTCGCCAAGGGCGGCAAGAAGGTGACGCGCGAGGACGTCTCGACCGCGGTCCGCAAGGCCAAGCTCTCCGGGATCACGGGCGACATCGCGTTCGACTCGAAGGGTGACCGCCTGAAGGCCCAGTACTTCGTGCTGACGGTCGTGAGCGACGACCCGGCGAAGTGGGGCGACAACAAGATCGTCAAGCAGCTCACCATCGCGCCGCCCGCGGCCAAGAAGTAGCCGTCCGGCGCAGTCGTCAGCGGGAGGGGCGGGGGACCGCCCCTCCCGCGCTCCCCGCTTTGGGACCCAGTGCCGATGGACGTTGATCTCCTGATCGGCATCTTCCCGCAGGTCCTGCTCGACGGCATCACGCTCGGCTTCATGTACGCCCTGATCGCCCTCGGCTACACCATGGTGTACGGCGTCCTCGAGTTCATCAACTTCGCCCACTCCGAGATCTTCATCCTCGGGTCCTTCGTGGGCGCCGAGGTCCTGCTGGGGCTCCAGGCGCGCGGCGCCCTCGAGACGTGGTCGCCCTTCCTGCTCGTGCTCGTGGCGCTCCTGGTGGGCATGCTCGCGAGCGGGCTCTTGGCGGCGGGCGTCGAGCGGGTCGCGTACCGCCCGCTCCGAAACGCCCCGCGGCTGATTCCGCTGATCTCGGCGATCGGGGTCAGCTTCTTCCTCCAGGACGCGATCCGCCTCTTCGAATCGCTCTGGCGCAACGCCTTCAACATCGTCTACCCGCCGATGGACGTGATGAACGAGCGCTTCGAGCTGACGCCGTCGATCGACATCTCGGTCAAGTCGCTCGTCGTGATCGGCGCCTCCCTCCTGATGCTCTGGGGGCTGCACAGCCTCGTCAACCGCACCAAGATCGGCAAGGCCATCCGCGCCGTCGCCGAGGACCAGGGGGCCGCGTCCCTCATGGGCATCAACGTCAACCGGATGATCTCGCTGACTTTCCTGATCGGCGGCGCCATGGGCGGCGGCGCGGGTGTGCTCTTCGGCGTGCAGTACAGCCTCATCAACCCGTACACGGGCTTCATCCCCGGGCTCAAGGCCTTCACCGCGGCGGTGCTCGGCGGCATCGGCAACATCCCGGGCGCCATGCTCGGCGGGCTCCTCCTGGGGCTGCTCGAGGCCTTTGGCGCCTCCTACCTCTCGCTGCTGACGGGCGGAGCCTTCGGCGCCGAGTACAAGGACATCCTCGCGTTCTCCATCCTGATCCTCATCCTGATCTTCCGCCCCAAGGGCCTCCTCGGCGAAGTCGTCAGGGAGCGCGCGTGATCGCCTTTCGAGATGAGGCGCGGCCGGAGCCGCAGGCGACGAGCGCGACGAGGCGAGTGCTGAGATGATCCGCGATCTGCTCGACAAGCCCGTGCCCGCGACGATTCTCGTCGTGTCGCTGCTCGGCGTCACGGCGTGGGGCGTCGCCAGCTACCCACGCTCGATCGTGGTCTTCATGCTCTTCCAGACATCGATCCTCCTCCTCTACTTCGCGCGGATGCCGCGGTGGCTCAAGACGTCGCTGACCCTCGGCACGCTCGGCGTCCTCATGCCCGTGCTCGGGAGCATCAACGCCTACTACATGGAGATCGCGATCCAGGTCGGCATCTTCGTGGCCCTGGCGCTCGGGCTGAACATCGTGGTCGGCCTGGCCGGCCTCCTCGACCTGGGCTATGTCGCCTTCTTCGCCGTGGGCGCGTATTCCTGGGCGATCTTCGGGTCTCCGCAGGCCAACCTGATCTTCGGCGGCGACTTCTTCCCGCTCTCCCCGTGGTGGTTCTTCGTCTTCCTGTTCGTGGGCGTGGGCGTGGCCGCGGGCGCCGGGCTCCTCCTCGGCCTGCCGGTGCTGAGGCTCCACGGCGACTACCTGGCGCTCGTGACGCTGGGCTTCGGCGAGGTGATCCGCGTCCTGGCCAACAACCTCGACAAGCCGATCAACTTCACCAACGGCCCCAAGGGGATCACGCCCATCGGACGGCCGCCCATCTTCTTCGCCCCCGCGCTGCGTGCCGTCGGGATCGAGCCGGACCCGAACGTGATCTACCCGCTCTACCTCTACGCCCTCGTCCTGCTCATCGTCGGCGCGACGGTGCTGGTCAACCGGCGGCTGGAGGACTCCCACATCGGGCGGGCGTGGGAGGCCATACGGGAAGATCAAACCGCCGCGCAGGCCATGGGAGTGCCGCTGGTGCGCATGAAGCTCCTCGCCTTCGCCTGCGGCGCTTCCTTCGCGGGCGCGGTGGGCGTGCTCTTCTCCGCCAAGCAGATCTTCATCAACCCCGAGTCCTTCACCTTCATGGAGTCGATCGGCGTCCTCGCCATGATCATCCTGGGTGGCATGGGCTCGATCCCCGGCGCCATCCTGGGCGCCACGGTCGTGACCGTGCTCAACCTCCAGGTCCTCAAGGGGCTCTCGCTCTGGGTCAACGAGCTCCGCAACGCCGGCGTGGAGATCTTCGGCTACAACCTGGCCAACCTGCCGACCCAGCTCGAGCCGGCCAAGTACGAGCGCATGGTCTTCGGCCTCATCCTGGTGCTGATGATGATCTTCCGCCCGCAGGGCATCCTGCCGGCGCAGCGCCGCACGCGCGAGCTCGACGAGCCCTGAGATGGCCGTCCTCCTCGAGGCGCGCGGGGTCACCAAGAAGTTCGGCGGGCTGACCGCGCTCAACAACGTGGACTTCGAGCTCGAGGAGGGCCGGATCGCGTCCATCATCGGCCCCAACGGCGCGGGCAAGACCACCTTCTTCAACGTCTTCACCGGGCTCTACGTGCCGGAGGAGGGCGCCGTCCGGTTCCAAGGGACCCCGCTCATGGGACTGCGCCCCGACCAGATCACGGCGCTCGGAATCTGCCGCACCTTCCAGAACATCCGGCTCTTCAAGAACATGACGGCCGTCGAGAACGTGCTCGTAGGCATGCACGCGCGCGTCGACTCGGGCTTCTGGGGGGCGCTCTCGCGGAACCCGCACTGGAAGCGCGAGGAGGAGGCCCTCTGGGCGCGGGCTGCTGCGCTGCTCGACATCGTGGGGCTCCGCGGCCGCGCCAACGAGCTGGCGCGCAACCTGCCCTACGGCGACCAGCGGCGCCTGGAGATCGGCCGGGCGCTGGCCTCGAAGCCCGCCCTGCTCCTCCTCGATGAGCCCACAGCCGGCATGACGCAGGGCGAGGCGCAGAGCCTCATGGCGCTCCTGCGGCGGCTCGTCGGCGACCTCGGCCTGACCATCCTCCTGATCGAGCACAACATGCGCGTCGTCATGGAGGTGTCCGACCACGTCACGGTGCTCGACTACGGCGAGAAGATCGCCGAGGGGCGCGCAACCGAAGTCCAGAAGAACCCGCGGGTCATCGAAGCCTACCTCGGCAGGCGGAAGTGGACGCCGCGGGCGGAGGCCGGCGATGCTTGAGGTGCGGGACCTCCACGTGTCCTACGGCGAGATCCGGGCGCTCAAGGGCGTGTCCTTCGGCGTGGGGCAAGTGGAGGTCGTCGCCCTCCTCGGCAGTAACGGCGCGGGCAAGACGACCACGCTCCGGGCCATCTCAGGGCTCCTCGCCGCGCGTCAGGGGGACGTCGTCTTCGAGGGCGGCTCGCTCATCGGCGTGGCCTCGCACGCCATCGTGCGACGCGGCGTCACCCACGTCCCCGAGGGGCGGCGCATCTTCAACCGCTTGACCGTGCTGGAGAACCTCGAGATGGGCGCCTTCACGCGCTCCGATCCCGGGGTGCCGGAGGACATCGACAGGGTCTTTTCGATCTTCCCGCGGCTCAAGGAGCGGCGCGCCCAGGTCGCGGGTACGCTCTCCGGCGGCGAGCAGCAGATGCTGGCTATCGGCCGCGCCCTCATGGCGAGGCCCAGACTCCTGCTACTCGATGAACCCTCCATGGGGCTGGCGCCCGTCCTCGTCGAGCAGATCTTCGAGACCGTGCAGACCATCAACCGGCAGGGCGTGACCATCCTGCTCGTCGAGCAGAACGCGGCCATGGCGCTGTCCATAGCCGGCCGCGGCTACGTCCTCGAGACCGGCAACCTGGTCCTCGAGGGCTCCGCCCGAGACCTCGCCGACAATCCCGAAGTCCGGCGCGCCTACCTCGGGGAGGCGTAAACCATGCTCCCCCTCACCCTGCCCTCTCCCCCTCTGGGGGCGAGGGTTCCAGGATCCCCTCTCCCCTCTTGGGCGAGGGTTCCATGGTTCCCCTCTCCCCTCGGGGGAGAGGGTAGGGTGAGGGGCAAAGGAGAGACCGAATGATCAAGCAGGGACTGACGTACGAGGAGCACGTTGTCGGGGCGGCGTACGACACGCTGGGGCGGACGGTGACGGAGGCCGACATCTGCGCCTTCGTCAACCTCTGCGGATTCAACGAGCCTCTCTTCTACGACATGGAGTACGTCGCGACGGCCTCCGTGTTCAAGGGCAAGCCGGCGCCCGGCGCCTTCACCTTCTGCCTCTCCGAGGGGCTGGTCATGCAGACGGGGCTGATCCACGGCACCGGCATGTCCTACCTCGGCAGCGAGATCAGGATCGTGTCGCCGGTGCTGGTGGGCGACACGCTGCACGTCCGCGTGGTGATCACCGACAAGCGCGAGACCAAGAAGGCCGACCGCGGCATCGTCACCTACAAGCACGAAGTGCTGAACCATCGCGGCGAGCTGGTCCTCGAGGCGACGATCAAGCGCATGATCAAGCGGGCGTCGGCGACGGATGCCTGATGCTCGTCCTCACGCGCTCCGACCTCGAGCGCGTGCTCGAGCCGGCGGCGGTCATCATTGCTGTCGAGTCGGCGTTCCGCGAGGCGGCGGCAGGCCGCGCCCCCGCCCTGCCCCGCGCCGTCCTGCCCATGGCGAAGGGCGGGGTCTTCCTCGGCATGATCTCGGCCCTGCCCAGGGCCCAGGCGCTCGGCGCGAAGCTCGTCAGCGTCGTCGAGGGCAACCGCAAGCGCGGGCTCCCGACGCTCCACGCCTCGTACGTGCTGAGCGATCCGGAGACCGGCGCCCCGCTCGCCTTCATGGAGGCGGGTTTCCTCACCGCCATCCGCACGGGCGCGGCCTCCGCTGTTGCCGCAAGGTATCTCGCGCGTCCGGATTCCCGGCGCGTCGCCTGCTTCGGCGCGGGGGTCCAGGCCGAGTTCCAGCTCCGCTGTCTCAAGGCCGTCCTGCCCGTCGAGAGCGTCGCCGTCGTCGGGCGCGACCCGGCCCGCGCCCAGGCCTTCGCAACACGGATGCGTGGCGCCCTCGGCGTGCCGGTCGAGGTCGCGCGCGACAGACGCGCGGCGGTCCGCGAAGCAGACATCGTGACGTGCGCGACAACTTCATCCCGTCCCGTCTTCGCGGGGCGCGATCTCAGGCCCGGCGCCCACGTGGACGCCGTCGGCGCGTCCAGGCCCACGACCCGCGAGGTCGACACCGAGACCGTCAAGCGCTCGCGCGTCGTCGTGGATACCTACCACGGCGCGTGGACGGAAGCCGGCGATCTCCTCATCCCGATCAAGGCGGGCGCCATCACGCGGCGCCACGTCAGGGCCGAGCTGGCCGAGGTCGTGACGCGCAAGAAGCCTGGTCGCACGCGTCCCGACGAGATCACGCTCTTCAAGTCTGTGGGCTGGGCGCCCGAGGACGCGGCCTCGGCGCGCCTCGCGTATGATCGGGCCATGGCGCGCGGCATCGGCACGGAGGTGATCCTCTAGTGGCGCACGGCCGCATCGTTCAGATCAGCGTCTCGCTTGGCGGAGTCCCCAAGCTCCGGGTCGCGGCGGCGCGAGTAACGGAGCTGGGGCTCGAGGGCGACCAGCACCGCGACATGGAGCACCACGGCGGTCCCGAGCGCGCGCTCTGCCTGTTTGCGCTCGAGCAGATCCGCGTCCTCCAGGCCGAAGGACACGACGTCTCTCCCGGCGCCATCGGCGAGAACCTGACCGTCGAGGGCCTCGATTGGGAGTGCGTGACACCGGGCGTGCGCCTCGAGCTGGGCGCGGGCGTCCTGATCGAGGTGACCCGCTATACCTCCCCGTGCTTCAACATCAAGAAGAACTTCGCCAACGGTGACTTCTCGCGCGTTTCCCAGAAGCACCACCAGGGCTCGAGCCGCGTCTACGCCCGCGTGCTCAGGACGGGCAGCATCAGCCAGGGCGATACGGTCCGGCTCGTCAACCTAGCACCAGCATGAGGACCGCCGACGCCGTCATCGTCGGCGGCGGCGTCACCGGCTGCTCGCTCGCCTTCCAGCTCGCGGGAGCCGGCGTCAAGCGCGTCCTGGTGCTGGAGCGCCGCTTTCTCGGCTCGGGAGGCACCGGCCGCTCGGTCGGCATCATCCGCCAGCTCTACCCCACGCCTGAGACGACGCAGATGGTCCTGCGGTCGCTCGCCGTCTTCGAGCGCTTCGGCGAGTCGGTGGGCGGAGAGTCGGGCTTTGTCCGCAGCGGTGTGCTGATCGGCGTCGCCTCCGCCATGCGCCCCGCCCTCGAGAAGACCTTGGCGCTTCAACGCGCTCTCGGTGTCAGCGCCGAGATTCTCGAGCCGCGCGACCTTGGCCGCGTCGAGCCGCGCATCGATGCTGCCGGGCTCGGCGCCGTGCTCTACGAGCCCGGCTCAGGCTATGGCGACCCCTCTGCCGTCACCACAGGCTATGCCGATGCGGCGCGCAAGCGGGGCGTGGCCATCGAGCAGGGCGTAGAGGTGACGGCGATCCGCCAGGCGCGCGGCAGTGTCACGGGCGTCGTGACGGCCTCCGGCGAGGAGATCGCCGCTCCCGTCGTCGTGAATGCCGCCGGGCTCTGGTCCCCCGCTCTGGGCCGCCTCGCAGGGGTCGAGCTGCCGATCGTCATCGGCAGGCATCCGGTCTTCGTCCTTGAGCGTGATACCGGCTTCGGCCGGTCCCACATGGTCTACCTCGACCTCCACGGCGGCAGCTACGTGAAGCCCGAGACGGGCGGGCTCACGCTGACGGGCTCGCTCACCGACGACGAGACGCAGCACCCGATGGATCCGGAGCTGCTCGGCGCCGAGCCGAGCTTCGAGGAGGCGGAGGCGGTGCTCGAGCGCACGAGCCGTGCGCTGCCCGCCCTCGGCACCGCCCGCTACGCCCGCGGCTGGGCCGGCGCCTTCGACATCACGCCGGACTGGATGCCCATTCTCGACGAGTCGGCGGTGAAAGGTTTCTTCATCGCCGCCGGCATGTCGGGCCACGGCTTCAAGCTCGCCCCTGCGGTGGGCGAGATGATGGCGGCCTTGATCGTAGGCGAAGCGCCGCCGGTCAGCCCGGCGCCTTTTCGCCTCGACCGCTTTGCCGGCAGCGCGGCGGGCGGGACTTTCGTGTCCTCGTACCTCGGCTGACGCGCGGCGCGGGCCGCCTTGACGGCCACATCGCGCCGTGTACACTCTGGCGCCATGACATCCCCTGCGCGGTACGCACGCATCGGCGTCGACATCGGCGGCACCTTCACGGACCTCGTCTGGGTGGACGATGCCACCGGCGCCGTCCAGGTCGACAAGCTCCTCACGACCCCCAAGGACCCTTCGCAGGCCGTCGAGCAGGGCGTGGTCACGCTCCTCAACGACGCGGGCGGCCGCGCGGCCGACGTGCGCTCGCTGATCCACGGCACGACGCTCGCCACCAACGCGCTCATCGAACGCAAGGGCGCCCGGACGGGGCTCCTGACCACGGAGGGCTTCCGCGACGCGGTCGAGATCGGGCGCGAGGGCCGCTACGACATGTACGACCTCTTCATCGACCAGCCGGCGCCACTGGTGCCGCGCCACCTGAGGCTGGAGGTCAAAGAACGCATCATGGCCGACGGCAGCGTGCTCACGCCGCTGGACGAGCCGAGCGCCCGCGCCGCCATCGCCCGGCTCAAAGACGCCGGCGTCGAGGCCGTCGCGATCTGCCTCCTGCACGCCTACCGCAACCCCGCCCACGAGCGCATGCTGAGTGCTCTCTGTGCCGAGCTGCTGCCCGCGGTGCCCGTGTCCTGCTCTTCTGAGGTCGTGCCGGAGATTCGGGAGTACGAGCGGACCTCGACCACCTGCGCCAACGTCTACGTCATGCCGCTCATGTCCCGGTACCTCGACAACCTCGAGCGCAAGCTCCAGGACCTGGGCGTCCCCGGGCACTTCTACATCATGCTCTCGGCCGGCGGCATCGCCACGCCCGAGACCGCGAAGCGCGTGCCCATCCGACTCGTCGAGTCTGGCCCGGCGGCGGGGGCGCTGGCCGCGGCGCGCATGGCGCGCGAGCTCGGAGAGCCGCGCCTCCTCTCCTTCGACATGGGCGGCACCACGGCCAAGGCCTGCGTCATCGACGGCGGCGAGCCGCTGCTCGCGCGCGAGTTCGAGGTCGCGCGGGCCGACCGCTTCAAGAAGGGCTCGGGCCTGCCCATCCGCGTCCCCTGTATCGAGATGATCGAGGTCGGCGCGGGGGGCGGGTCGCTGGCGCGGGTGGACCGCATGGGCCTCCTCAAGGTCGGGCCGGAGAGCGCGGGCGCGGACCCTGGCCCTGCGTGCTATGCCCAAGGCGGGCAGGTACCGACGGTCACGGACGCAGACCTCCTCCTCGGTTACCTCGACCCCGGTTTCTTCCTCGGCGGCCGCATGCGCCTCGACGTGGAAGCGGCACGGCGCGCCGTGGAGGAGAAGATCGCCGGGCCGATGGGCTTGTCCCTGACCGACGCGGCCTGGGGCATCCACCGCGTGGTCAACGAGAACATGGCCGGGGCCGCGCGGGTACACGGCATCGAGCGCGGCAAGGACCTGCGCGCGTATCCCCTCTTCGCCTTCGGCGGCGCGGGCCCGGTGCACGCCTGGCAGGTCGGGCGCATCCTGAAAGTACCGCGCGTGTTGATTCCTTTTGGCGCAGGAGCAATGTCGGCCTACGGGCTCCTGGCGGCGCCGCTCGCCTTCGACTTCGTGCGCACAGCGCCCCAGCGCCTCGACGCCGCCGACTGGGCGCAGATCAGCCGGGTCTTCGGAGAGATGGAGGCCGAGGGGCGGCGGATCCTGCGCGGCGCGGAAGTGCCGGATGCGTCCGTGCGCATTCGCCGCACGGCGGAGATGCACTACACGGGCCAGGGGCACGAGGTCGAGGTCGAGGTGCCTCAGGGCGCGCTGGAGGTCTCGAGCCTCGCCGCCATCACGGCCAACTTCGAGACGGCGTACCGCGCGCTCTACAGCCGGATCCCCATGGGCGTCCCCATCGAGGCGCTCAACTGGCGCGTCGTGGTCTCGGGCCCGGTGCCCGACATCTCAGTGTCCGGTCTCAAGCCTGGCGCTCCGGCGGCGGGGGCGGCCAAGCCCGTGACGAAGGCCACGCGCAAGGCGTACTTCCCCGAGGCGCGAGGCTACGTGGACACGCCCGTCTACGACCGCTACGCTCTCGCGCCCGGGGCCACGTTCGTCGGCCCCGTCATCATCGAGGAGCGCGAGTCCACCACCGTGGTCGGCCCCGGCGCGCGCGTCAGCGTAGACGCTCGGCTGACGCTCATCATGGAACCGGGGGAGGCGGTGTGATGGACCCCATCACGCTGGACATCTGCTGGAACCGGCTGATCGGCGTCGTCAACGAGCAGGCGGCGGCGCTCATGCGCACCTCGTTCACCTCGATCGTGCGCGAGGCGGGCGACCTCTCGGCCGGCGTGTTCGACCGGCGAGGCTGGATGGTCGCGCAGGCCGTCACCGGCACGCCCGGGCACATCAACTCCATGGCGCTCGCAATGAAGCACATCCTCGACGCCTACCCCGTCGAGGCCTTCGAGCCCGGCGACGTGGTCATCACCAACGACCCCTGGAAGACCTCGGGGCATCTCAACGACGTCACGATCGCGAGCCCGGTCTTCCGCGGCCGCGACCTCGTCGCCTTCTTCGCCTCGACCTGCCACTCGGCCGACATCGGCGGTCACGTCCTCTCCGCCGAGGCGCGCGAGGTCTACGAGGAAGGGCTCTTCATCCCGATCATGAAGCTGTACGAAGCCGGCAGGATCAACCGCGCGCTCGAGACCATGATCCGCGCCAACGTGCGGGTGCCCGAGCTCGTCATGGGCGACTTCCACGCCCAGATCGCGGGCGGCGCCGTCGGCGGCCTACGCCTGCTCGAGTTCATGGAGGAGTTCGGCTTCGAGCGGCTCGAGCCGCTGTCGGACGAGATCGTGGCCCGCACAGAGCGGGCCATGCGCGAGGCCATCGGCCGCCTCAGGCCAGGGCGCTACGAGTACTCGCTGACGTCCGACGGCTTCGGCGAGCCGCTGACCGTCCGGTGCCGCTGCGAGGTGGCGGGCGACAGCCTCTGGGTGGACTTCGCCGGCTCCTCGCCCGCGAGCCGCCGCGGCGTCAACGTGGTGATGAACTACACCGAGGCCTACACGACCTACGGCGTCAAGGTCATCGTCAGCCCCGACGTGCCGAACAACGAGGGCGCCTTCCGCGTGCTCAGGATCACGGCGCCCGAGGGCAGCATTTTGAACGTCCAGCACCCGGCGCCCGTCGCCGCGCGCCACGTCGTCGGCCACTTCCTGCCCCACGTCGTGGCGGGCGCGCTCAAGCAGGCCTTGCCCGACCGCGTGATGGCCGAGGGCTCGGCCAACATCTGGGGCATCCAGCTCTCGGGCAAGGACCGCGCGAGAACGCCGTTCGTCTACACCTTCTTCGGCTCAGGCGGCACGGGGGCGCGGCCGACGAAAGACGGGCTCAGCGCCACCGCCTTCCCCTCCGGAGTCCTCGGCACGCCCGTCGAGGTCGTGGAGACCTTGGCGCCGCTCCTGGTCGAGCGGAAGGCGCTCCGCGACGGCTCGGGCGGCGACGGGCGCTTCCGCGGGGGGCTGGGCCAGGCGCTGGCCTTCCGCGTGCTCTCCGACGAGCCCGCGACCTGCTCCGTCCTCTGCGACCGGACGACCGTCCCCGCGCAAGGCTTCTTCGGCGGCCTGCCCGGCGCCACGGGACAGGTGCTCATCAACGGGAAAGCGCCCGCGAACCCCAAGGCCGAGCAGACGCTCAGGCCGGGCGATCTCATCGAGATCCTGATGCCGGGCGGCGGCGGCTACGGCCCGCCCGCCGAGCGCGATCCCGCGCTCCGCGCCCGCGACTTGCTCGAGGGCTACGTCACCGGATAGAACGCGGGCCGGGCGATTGCAGCTGATCGCCACGATCGACGGCCACGTCGTCATTCAGAAGATCCTCCCCCCCCCCTCGGCCGCCCGGCTGTTGCCTGATGGTCTCGTGGAGGGCCCCCACCTTCTGGTTCAAGGCCCTGATTTGACCTGTGATCCTTGCTCTGGCAGGTTCGGCGCGGGCTGGGAGGGGGTTTATCCGCGCTGTGACACGGCTGACCCCGCGGGAAGACCCTCGGGGGAGGCGGGTCATGACCGAGAACGGGCTTTATGTTATCTACGCTCCGAAGCCGACGCGTCGTGTTTGCGCCCGCGAGCACTCGGGCCTGTGCCGTTTGATCGCACGTACGGTGGAGCTGATTCAGCGACAAGGGCGGCAGGCGTCACAGGCACCTACGAGGGGGCCAGGGATGACTACCCCGGATGCGGTATGGAAGGCGCCGGTGACGGCGGCCGAGGAATGAGCGGAGCGTAGGCAACATTATTGACTCTCGCATAAAGAATGGATATCTCTAGGCGCGTGGCCACGGCAGATCGGACGCGTGGATGCAGGACCACAGCAATCGCTGGGACCCGCGAATGCGGTGGATAGAACGGCGCAGCTGCGTCCCAAGCTGGGGGAGGTCGTGCGGCGCACCATTGGAGAGCGCGTGCTTGGCCTTGGTCCAGACAAACTCGTCCGGGTTGAGTTCCGGGGCGTAGGACGGGAACCGATAGACGTGAAGCCGTGTGTGCTTGCGCAGGAAGTGTTCGACGATGACGCGCTTGTGGATGGTGCCGCCGTCCCACAGGAGCACCACCGGTCCACGCAGATGCCGGAGAAGGTGGCGCAAGAACCTGATAACCTCCACGCCGGTGATGTTGATCGCGTGGAAACGACAGGACAGCCCGAGATGCCGCCCGGATGGGGACACGGTGATACTGGAGATGACGGATATGCGATCCCGTCGATAGCTGTGTGTGAACACCGGGGTCTGTCCGATCGGCGCCCAGGTCTTGCGGACGTTAGGGATGAGGAGGAAGCCGCTTTCGTCGAGGAAGACGAGATGGGCCCCAAGTCTTTGGGCTTTTTTTTATCCGCGGCCACGCCTGTGTCTTCCAGCGCGCGATGGCGTTCTCGTCCCGTTGCAGCGCCCGCCGCTCCGGCTTCTGACACGTCCAGCCCAAGCCCCGCATCACCCGCCACACATGGCCTGGATGATAGCGTGTCCCGAAATGTTTCCGGATCAGCGTGGCGATGCGCGGCAGGGTCCACAGGTCTGTCGCATATCCTTCGGACAAGGGCCCCTGTACCAGCAACTGCAACAAGCGGCGCTTCTGTCGCGGTGTCAGCATCGGCGGACGCCCAGGCGCAGGCTTGGGCCGGAGCGCTTTCACGCCACCCTTGCGATGCACTTGCGCCCAGCGCACCACCGAACTGATTGACGCGTTCAGGGTCGCGGCGATTGATTGATAGGTCTTGCCGGACTGAAGCAGGGCGACGGCGCGCACCCTTCGCGTCTGGAGCTGCTCGGGGGTTCCTGGGGGTCTCATGCCCCATAGGATAGCAAAGTCTCCAATGGATATCCATTAGTTATGCGAGAGTCAATATCTACGCTCCGCAATGCGTTCGGCATAGGCCTTGTACGGCAGATCGATCAGCACGCCGCCTGGCACATAGGTGCGCGCCGCCTCGCCGACCTGGGTGCCTTCGTCGAACAGGGCCGGCCGGGCCTCGTCCGGCTGGAGGTCCGGCGCGGTGGGCTCGTCCACGGTCCAGCAGAGCCGCTGGTGGCACTGGAGGCCCGCCGTGACGCGAGACCAGGAGAGACCCACCGAGCGGAGAAGCATGAGAGGAGCATAGGGCAGGCGCGCGGCGGGCTGCATTGGCGCGCCGAGAAGCGCTCTCCGCTAGGGCAGCAGATCAGCGATGGGGATGCGGGCTCGAGGGACGGCCAGCGGCGAGACGGTGTCGGTCGCGCCGAGGCTTCGCCGAGTGCTGAAACGCCACCCGTACGGAGCGTCGGCGGAGGGCGCGGGGTCGCGGTGGACCTCGAGCACGTGGTCCACGAGGTTCACGATCCAGTAGTCGGGCACATGCGCCCGGGCGTAGAGGCTGCCCTTGTGCTCCCGGTCGAAGGCCAGGCTGGCCTCAGCCACCTCGACGAGGAGGACGGGCCGGGAGGGATGACCGGCCAGGTAGTCGCGCGGGCTCCCGGCGCAGACGGCCACGTCGGGCTCGGGCTCTGACTCGTCGTCGAGCGCCACCGGCATCTGCACCCGCACCACCCAACCGGGTCCAAACGCCACCCGTAAAGCGTCTTCAGCGAGCTGAACGGCTACCGCGTGCGGGCTCCCCTGCGGTTCCCGCACGACCAGCTGACCGCCGACGAGCTCGACGCGGTCGCCGGGCTGGAAGACAGCCCGATCCACGAGGCGCTCGTATTCCACCCGCGCCCAGCGCTTGGTCGGAACCGGAATCGCATCCATCTCGTTCAGGCTAAACCCCATCGACGCCGCCCGTCAATGTCCGCTGATGCATACACTTCGCCCCTCGCCCTGCGGAGGCTACGTCACCCGACAGCGCCCGCCCCCGCCGCGACTGTGCTAGACTCCCGGGCCAATAGGACGGTCACTGCCGACCTGTAATATTCATCAAGCCGTAGAGGAGGATCCCGTATGCGACGTGCGATCGGACTGCTCTCCCTGGCCCTCGTGGCGCTCTCGCCGTGGGCACCCGCGCAGGCCCAAGCCCCCAAGGAAGTCGTGATCGGAATCCTCTACCCGCTGTCGGGTCCCGTGGCCCAGGTGGGCATCGACTCCGTCAACGCCGTCAAGATGGCCGTCGAGATCATCAACAACGGCGGTTCCACCCTGAACCTGCCCCTGGGCAAGACCGCCGGCCTGCCCGGGCTGGGCGGCGCCAAGATCCGTCTCGTGATCGTGGACCACCAGGGCAAGCCCGACGTGGGCCAGGCCGAGGCCGAGCGCCTCATCACCCAGGAGAAGGTCCACGCGCTCTACGGCGCCTACTTCTCGAGCGTCACCGCCACGGCGAGCCAGGTGGCCGAGCGCTACGGCATGCCCTATTTGAACGCCGAGTCCTCCTCCCCCGGACTCACCGAGCGCGGCTTCAAGTGGTTCTTCCGCACTTCGCCCCACGACGGGCACTTCAGCGTGGCGATGTTCGACTTCATGAAGGACCTGGAGAAGCGTCGCGGGGTGAAGATCAAGACCTTGGGCATCATGCACGAGGACACCCTCTTCGGCGTGGACTCGGCCAAGGTACAGGAGGAGCTCGCGAAGAAGTACGGCTACGAGGTGGTGATCAAGATGGCCTACCGCGCCAAGACCACGAGTCTCGACGCCGAGGTGGGCAAGCTCAAGGCGGCCAATCCGGACGTCTTCCTGCCGACCTCTTATACCTCGGACGCCTTCATCTTCGTCAAGACGGCGAAGAACCTGGACTACAACCCCAAGATGCTGATGGCCCAGAACGCGGGCTGGACCGACCCGAGCTTCCTCACCGAGATGGGAAAGGACGCCGAGGGCCACATCACGCGCGCGCCCTTCGCGCTCGACATGGCGGACAAGAAGCCCATGATCAAGCCGATCAACGAGCTGTTCAAGAAGCTGAAGGACAACCCGGGCGGCCGCGACATCTCCGACGTGCCCGCGCGGGCCTTCACCGGCTTCATCGTGCTGGCCGACGCCATCAACCGCGCCAAGAGCGTCAACCCCGAGGAGATCCGCAAGGCGCTCGCGGCCACCAACATGCCGCCCGAGCAGCTCATCATGCCCTGGAGCGGCGTCAAGTTCGACGAGAAGGGCCAGAACACCGGTGTGCGCGCCATCCTCCAGCAGGTCCAGAAGGGGAAATACGCCACCATCTACCCCTTCGAGCTGGCCGCCGCCGACGTCGTGTATCCCCTGACGCCCTGGAAAGACAGGAAGTAGCCGGACTGCGGCAGGCCGCTCAAAAAGGTCCAGATGCGAGGCGGCGCCCCGCTGTTCGAGTTGAGCGGCCGCAGGGCGCCGAGAAGGGTCCAGTTGCGAGGCGGCGCCCGAAGGCCGGGCACGAGGCGTACTCCCTGTACGTTGAGTGCCCGGCCGAGGGCGCCAACGAAGCAAATGGGCCCTTATCGGCGCCCTGCTGGTGGTAGATTGGCCCACCGTGACTGCCGAGGTTCTCCTGCAGGGCATCGTGAGCGGCCTCCTCATGGGGTTCGTCTACGCGCTCATCGCCGCCGGGCTGTCCCTCATCTTCGGCCTTATGGAGATCGTCAACTTCGCCCACGGCGAGTTCCTGATGCTGGCGATGTTCTCGACCTACTGGGCCTGGGCGCTCTGGCGGCTCGATCCGGTGGTCTCGCTGCCGCTGACGGCGGCGGCATTGTTCCTCCTGGGCTTCGCGACCTACCACGGCCTGATCCGCTGGGTGCTGGGCGCGCCCATGCTGGCCCAGATCTTCGCCACCTTCGGGCTGGCCATCTTCCTGCGCTCGGCGGCGCAGGCGATCTGGGGCGTGGACTTCCACCTCGTGAAGGATCCGCTCGTGCAGGGGCGCATCTCCCTGGGCGGGATCTTCATCGGGCTGCCGCAGCTGGTGGCCAGCGTCGGAGCGCTCCTGGCCTTCGTCTTCCTCAACTGGTTCATCAGCCGCACCGAGACGGGGCTGGCGCTGCAGGCGACGGCCCAGGACCGGCAGGCGGCCTCGCTCATGGGCATCAACACGGAGCGGATGTTCGCCCTCGGCTGGGGCATCGGCGCGGCCTGCGTGGGAGTGGCGGGGGCGCTCTTGACCATCTTCTTCTACGTCTTCCCCGACGTGGGCTCGACCTTCGCGCTGCTGGCCTACGTGACGGTGGCTCTCGGCGGCTTCGGCAATGTGCCGGGGACCTTGGTGGCGGGCGTGGTGGTGGGGCTGATCGAGGTGCTGGGCGGTCTCCTGATCGCGCCGGCGCTCAAGTACGTGGCCGTCTTCGTCCTCTATCTGCTGGTCGTTCTCTGGCGGCCCCAGGGATTGTTCGGGCGCTTCTGAATGAGCGCTTGCGCGAAGGAACCCGGCCGCCGCGTGGACTCTTCGACAGTAGGCCACGCTAAATGGCCCCGGAGGCTCACCTTCACCGCCGGCCTCGTGGCGCTGGCTTTGCTCCTCGCCTTCCCGCTGGTGTTCACGCTCCCCTACCCGCGGGATGTGATGATCCGCATCTTCCTCTACGCCATGCTGGCCACGGCGTGGAACGTGCTGGCGGGCTACTGTGGCCAGATCTCGCTGGGGCACGCGGTGTTCTTCGGCACGGGCGCCTACACCTCGACCGTGCTCGTCAAGACGCTCGGCCTCACGCCGTGGGCCGGGATGCTGGCGGGGGCGGCGCTGGCCGTCGCGCTCTCCCAGGTGATCGGCTATCCCGTGTTAAGGCTGCGCGGCCACTACTTCGCCATCGCGACGATCGCGGTGGGCGAAATCGTCCAGACCCTCATGATCAACTGGGACTGGGTGGGCGGGGCGCGCGGGCTGTTCATCCCCATCGACCGGACGGGCTCTCTCCTCGCCTTCCAGTTCAGGGACAAGCAGGTCTACTACTACATCGCGCTCGGACTCTTGCTGCTGGCGCTCTGGGTCACACGGCGCATCGAGCGCTCGCGCACCGGCTATTACTTCCGCGCCATCAGGGAAGACCAGGACGCCGCCGCGAGCCTGGGCATTCCGGTGGCGCGCTACAAGCAGCGCGCGATGGCGGTCTCGGCCGCGCTGACGGCTTTGGGCGGGACGTTCTACGCCCAGTACATCCTCTTCATCGACCCCGAGTCGGTGCTGCCGCTCTCGCTCTCGATCCTGATCTGCCTGATCGCCGTCCTGGGCGGGGTGGGCACGCTTTGGGGGCCGCTCATCGGCGCGGCCATCCTGGTGCCGCTGGGCGAGGCGACGCGCATCTACCTGGGCGGCACAGGCAAGGCCATCGACCTGCTCATCTACGGCTTCCTGATCATGGTCATCTCGGTGATCCAGCCCGGCGGCATCATGGCGCTCGCCCAGCGCGGGCGCCGGCGGACCGGTTGATGGACCGACCCCCTCGCCTCCACCCCCCTCACCCTGCCCTCTCCCCCAGTGGGGGAGAGGGAATGTTGCTGGACGTTCGCGGAGTGACGAAGCGCTTCGGCGGCCTCGTCGCCAACAACGACATTTCCTTCCAGGTAGGCGCGGGGGAGCTCGTGGGCATCATCGGCCCCAACGGCGCCGGCAAGTCCACGCTCTTCGACCTCCTCACGGGCTTCCAGCCGGCGGACGCGGGCGAGGTTCTGCTGGACGGTCGCCCCATCACGCGGCTCCGCCCCGACGAGATCAGCCGGCTCGGAGTGGCGCGCACCTTCCAGAAGCTCAAGCCGTTCACACAGATGACCGTGCTCGAGAACGTGATGGTCGGCGCCTTCCAGAAGACGGCCGATCCCGCGCGCGCCCGCCTGCAGGCGCTCGAGGCGCTCGAGCGCGTCGGGCTCGCCGACAAGGCGGAGGCGCACGCGCGCGTGCTCTCCACCGGCCAGCGCAAGCGCCTCGAGCTGGCCCGCGCGCTGGCGACCAAGCCGCGCCTCCTGCTCCTCGACGAGATGACGGGCGGCGTGGATCTCCGGAGCATCCCGGGACTCGTCGCGCTCGTTCGCGAGCTGAACGCCGCGGGCACGGCGCTGGTCGTCATCGAGCACAACATGGGCGTGATCATGGACGTCTCGCGGCGCATCGTGGCGCTCCACCTGGGCGAGGTCATCGCCGACGGGCCGCCCGCTGCCGTCGGGCGCGAGCCGCGCGTGATCGAGGCCTACCTCGGGCAGGCCTATGTCCGTTGACCCCGCGGGCGGCACCGCGCTCGAGGCCCGTGGCCTCGACGTCCTCTACGGCGACTACCAGGTCCTCTGGGATGTCTCCTTCCGCGCGCGCCGGGGCGAAGTCGTGGCGATCCTCGGGCCGAACGGCTCGGGCAAGTCCACGCTCATGAACACGCTCTCAGGGCTCGTGCGGGCCCGCGCGGGCGAGATCCGCCTCGGAGACCGGCGCATCGACGGCCTGCCGCCCCACAAGATCGTGGGGCTCGGCCTCGCCCACGTGTTGGAGCGCCGCCGGCTCTTCCCGTACCTGACCGTGCGCCAGAATCTCCTGCTGGGCGCCTATCACCCAGGAGCCAGAGCGCGCCGCGAGGAAACGCTGGCCGACGTCGAGGCCCTCTTCCCGCACCTGAGAGAGCGGCACAGCCAGATCGCGGGGACGCTCTCGGGAGGCGAGCAGCAGATGGTCGCCATCGGCCGCGGCCTCATGGCGCGCCCCGCGCTCCTCATGGTGGACGAGCCCTTCCTGGGGCTGGCGCCGCGCGTGATCGAGCAGATCGCGAAAGTCCTGACCGCGATCAACCGCGAGCGCGGCACCACGGTGGTCTTCATCGAGCAGAACGTGGAGCTGGCGCTCCGCATGGCCCACCGCGGCTACATCCTCGAATCCGGGCGCGCCATTCTCGAAGGCCCCTCGGCCGACCTCCTCGCCTCCTCCGAGGTGAAGCGCATCTTCCTGGGCCACTAGCAGGCGGCCGATAAGGGCCCATCTGCTTCGTTGGCGCCCTCGGCCGCACGCTCGTGGCCGTTCGAGCTGAGGGGCGGAGCCCCGAGGCGAGGGCTGAGACAGTCGTGCGGTTTGTCTGCGGAATCAACTCAGCCCTCGTCTCACGACGGCATACGCCGTCGTTCAACTCGAACAGCGGGGCGCCGCCTCGCATCTGGACCCTTCTCGCCCGCCTGCGGCCGACTTCACTCCTCTTCCGTCCCGTCCTTCCCCCGCGTGATCAGCCTGATGGGGCGATCGTAGAAGACGTAGTTCCACGCCCACGAGATCAGCACAACCAGGCGGTTCCGGTAGCCGATGATGTAGTAGAGGTGCACGAAGAGCCACACGAACCAGCCGATGGGCCCCGTGAACGAGAGCGGCCCCACCTGGGCGACCGCGGCGTGGCGGCCGATCGTGGCCATGATGCCCTTGTCGCGGTAGCGGAACGGCCGCAACGGCTGCTGCCGCTCCAGCCGGACGATCGCATCGGCGACATAGCGCCCCTCCTGCATCGCCTGCGGCGACATCATCGCGAGCTCCCTGCCATCCTGGGTGGCGCCCGCCACGTCCCCGATCGCGAAGGCTCCAGGGCAATCCGGGATCCGGAGGCACTCGTCCACCGCGATTCGCCCAGACGGGGTGCGCCGGACGTCGAGTGCCGTGTCGAGCTCCGCGGGTTTGACCCCCGCCGCCCACACGAGGGTCTGCGCGGCGAGGGTCTCGCCGCTCGAGAGTGTGATCCGCCCATCCGTCACGTCCAGCAGCCGCGCGCCGAGCCGGACCTCGACGCCGAGCCGCTCGAGCCGCTTCCGCGCGTCCTCCGAGAGGGCCGGGAGGAAGGCCGGCAGCACGTGATCGAGCGCCTCGATCAGAATCACGCGCACGGCGCGAAGATCGAGCTCTGGGTAGTCCCGGACCAGCACGCGGTGGATCAGCTCGGAGAGCGCGCCGGCGTACTCCACGCCGGTCGGGCCGCCGCCCACCACCACGAACGTGAGCCAGGCTCGCAGGGCCGCATGGTCCGTCTCGCGGGCCGCTCCTTCGAATGCGCGGATGACGTGGGTCCGGAGCGCCACGGCCTCGGGCAGGTCCTTGAGCCCGTGCGCCGCCCGCTCGACCGAGATCATCCCGAAGAAGTTGGTGGCGCTCCCCGTCGCGATCACCAGGCAGTCGTACGGAAGCCGGCCGCCGTCGGCCGTCTGCACGACTTTCGCCTCGACTGCCACGCCGGTCACCTGGGCCGCGCGGAAGCGAACGTTGGGTGAGCCCCGAAAGACCGTCCGCACCGGGTAGGCGATGTCGCTCGGGTTGAGCAGGGAGCTGGCGACCTGGTAGAGCAGCGGCGTGAACAGGTGGTAGTTGTTGCGGTCGATCAGCAGCACGTCCACCGGCGTGCCGGAGAGACGCTGCGCGCACTGGAGGCCGGCGAAGCCGGCGCCGACGATGACGACCTTCATGGCGCCGATCCTGCCAAATCGTCAGGGGCAGGTCAAACCGGGCCCTCGCCGACGGGCGGATCCGCGCTTCAGGTAACCAAGATGGGCGTAGCGGCGATCCGGGATCCGGCCAGGGCGGGCCGCGCGGGCGCGGGCGGGCGAGCGAAGGGCGAGCGGTAGTCGAGCGCCTCGCGGACCTTCCGCACCAGCAGATCTGGAGTGAACGGCTTGCCGATGAAGGGCGCGCCGGAGTGCAGGAGCCCGTACTGGTCCATCACCTCGGTGGTGTAGCCGGACATGAAGACCACCTTCGTCTCGTGCCGCGTGCGCGTCAGCCGCTCCGCCAGCTCGGGCCCGGTCAGGCCGGGCATGACCACGTCGGCGAGCAGGGCGTGGATCGGCCCCGCGTAGCCCTCGGCCAGCCGCAGCGCTTCCTCGCCGTCGGCGGCTGTCAGGACGGTGTAGCCTCGCGCCTCGAGGATGTCGCGTGCCAGGGCGAGAATGTCGGGCGCGTCGTCGGCCACCAGGATGGTTTCCATGGGAGACCTTTCTGCCGGACGGCTCATGAAAGCCTCCGGGCGTGACCGAGGGACATGGGGCGCGGCAGGGCGCCGGTCATCGCGCCCTCCGCCACTGCTCGAGCTCGCGCGCCACCACCGTGGTGCGGCAGTCCGGGCAGATGCCGTGGCTGAAGGTGGCGTGGGAGTGCTCGCTGATGTAGCTCTCCAGCTGTTCCCACGAGTTCTGGTCGTTGCGGATCTTCTTGCAGTAGGAACAGATCGGCAGCATGCCCTGCAGGCGCGTGACCTCGGCCAGCGCCCGCTCGGCGACCTGGCGCGCGGCGCCCTCGGCGGCGTACAGCGAGGCGTTCCGGATGGCCAAGGCCGCCTGGGCGCCGAAGCTCTCGAGCAGACGCTCGTCCTCGGGATCGAGCTGAAACGGCTCGCGGCCGTTGAGCGTCAGCACGGCGAGCAGCACTCCGTCCAGGATGACCGGCACGCCGAGGAAGCTGCTGAGCCCATGGCGCCGCCACCAGTCCAACGCCACGAACCGGCCGTCTGTGAACGCGTCGGGCACGTTCAGAACCCGACCGTGGCGCGCCACCCAGCCGAGGACGCCCTGGTCGAAGCTCAAGGTCCTCACCGGCCAATCGGCATCCATAACCGGATCGGAGACATTCACAACCTCGAGCGTCCTCTTCTCTTCGTTCGCGAGCCAGATGGACGCCACCGCAGCGCCGGGCAGCTGGGCGGCCGCCTGGACGATTTCGTGCAGCACTCGGTCGCTCTCGAGCGAGCTCGAAATCAGCCGGTTGAGGCGCGTCACGGTCTGAAGGTGGGAGACACGATCCTCGAGTGCCGCGTACAGCCGCGCGTTCTCGATCGCGATGGCGGCCTGATGCGCGAAGGACGTGAGGATCGTCAGCTCTTCCGGGTCGAACGCGCGCGGCGCGATCGTCTTGAAGACGAGCACCCCGAGGACGGTACCGGCCGCCTTGATCGGCAGCCCGAGGTACGCCACGATCCCGGCGGCCCGGTCACGGTCCGGGATGGAGTTGCGGAGGTCGTCCACAACGTCCGCGACGTAGATCGGCTCGCCGCGCTCGGCTACCAGCCCGGAGATGCTCTGCCCGAGTTCCAGCTCGTAGCCCGGCGGGAACGTGTCCCCCATGTGGGCGGCCAGCCGAAGAGTCCTCGAGCCTCGGTCCCGCAGCATGATTGTCACGTGGGGAGCGCCCGAGATGCGGCTCGCCTCCCCGATGAGTCGCGTGAGGATATCCTGCAGATCCAGTCCCGCCATCACCACCTGTCCCGCGCGGACCAGGGCGCCCAGCTGCTCCTGACGGACCCGGAGGTCCCGGGTTTGCGCGGCGACCTCGATCTCGAGACTATCGGACAGGCGCGTGTAGCGCTTCACCATGAGGTACGTGAGCCCGATCGCCATGGTTACGAAGGCGTAGTCGAACACGCGGATGCTCTGGATGTGCCGGGCCGCGTGCAGGGAGTCGTTGAGGGCGCCTGCGATGTAGGCGCTGAAGCCCACCAGGAACACCCGCCGCGCGCCCCGATCGAGCTGCTTGGCCCTCCAGATGACCGTAAAGCAATAGACGAAGACCGCCAAGGCGTACGGGACCAGGAGAAGCATCAACGGCCCCGGGACCGACGCCCAGTACTGGCCGCCGAGCCGGTCGGTCCGCTGATAGATCTGATCCGTCGCGATCAGATTCGTCAGCATGGTCACCAGGACCAGCACGGCGTTGAGCCCGCCCAGCAAGACGATCGACCGCCGGGAGCACCGCCCACGCACGAGGGTCTGGGTCAGCCCGACCAACACGAGGATGAGCAGCAGGGCGCACACCCACGCCAGGCGCGAGCCGAGCACGACGCGCTCGGGATCCACCGACGAGAGCTGGACGTAGTGGCTGACCAGGTACGAGCCGGTGATGGCGCACCAGCCCGCCGCCCAGACATGGAGGGTGTCGCTCCGGCGGTGGAGCCAGACCCACAGGTTGTAGAGGGCGCCGGCGCTTACCGCTCCCAGCATGAGGAACGTGAGCATCGGCGGCAGCGTGGAGAACGCGTTCATGGGGCGCAGCCGGCGGCGCCTTCCTGGCAGATGATCAGGCTGCGCGGCTGCATTTGGCAACCTTGGATGCCCGACTCGAAGCGGACGTCATTCCCCAGGTGGGGCCGGCCCTCGGCAAAGAGCCGCCCCTCAGCTCCCGCGCACCCCAAGAGCAGCGGGCCCGCCGCCCCCAGGCGATCCATCGAAGCTGAATCCTCGACCCCAGAACTTCGCTCATATCACGCTCCTCAAGGACTCTGGCTGCATCGCGCTCTGGTCTCGTACTCCAATAGGGCAAGGGCGATGCCAACGGCGGCGTGGCGTAGCGTCGGCGGCGACGGCAAGATAACCCGAGCGTTTTCAGAGGTTTAGCGAGCACTCAACACAGGCGGCGTCAAGCCCGGGTCAGTGGGAGGGTGTTTGAGCCGGAGCCCGCGCGAGCTCTATGGACGGCCGACCATGGTGGGCGAACCATAAGGAACCCAGCCGGCGGGGGCCGGGCCGGGCGCCAGCTGGGGAGGAACTCCCGCGCCAAGATCTTGAAGCGCTTCATCTTGGCGTGCAGCGTGGTGGAGTTGGTTTGCAGAACCTGCGCGGCCAGGCTCTTGTTGCCCTTGGCCGAGGCCAGCGCGCGACGGATCGCCTGTGCTTCGGCCTCCACCACGGCCTGCTCCACCAATTCCCGCAGCGAGTGAACACCCACGGCCTGCGGCGCCGGGGGGTGGCCGGCCGGGACGTGGAGCGTGGCGGCATGGCCGGCCGCGGACAAGCTGAGCTCGGGCGTGCTGTCCATCGCGCTACGGGTGGAAAGCGCCTTCGTGGGCGTGCCGCTCCTCGTGGCGCAAGCAGCGCTCATCGCCATTCGCACAAACGACGCTGCAGTTCCGCCGTCGCTCAGACCGAAAAACTTTCGTACCGACCTTCAATGTGGCGATCATGTCGGCTGTCCTTTCTTCGCGTCGTCCACCCCGTGCCGGCGGTGGCACTACTCAAGAGAGGCAAAGCCGGTGCCAACGGCATCGCCCCGCACGGCGGCGGCCTTCCCGTCACAGATTGTCTTGAGCAAACGCGGCCTTGGCGAAGCGGCGCCGGCGGCGAGCGGGCCGGCGCCCCGTCGGGAAGGCCGGGCGGTTCTAGCGCGGGCGCGAGGACTGTAGCGGCGAGGTTATAGCGAGGCGACCAGATGGCACCGGGGGCGCTACGCGTCCTGGAAGTCGCGCGCGGAAATGCCGTAGCGCTTCATCTTGGCGTGCAGCGTGCTGTAGTCAGTGCGGAGCAGACGCGCCGCCTGACTCTTGTTTCCCTTCGCGGCTTCGAGCGCCTGGCGAATGGCCTGCCGCTCGGCGTCGGCGGTCGCGACCTCGGTCACCTCGCGCAGCGACAACTCCCCGCTCACGGTAGGCGCCTCGACATCCGGTTGCCGACCCCCGCCGGGCGCTCCCAGGGGCGGCAGGAACTCGGGCGTGATCAGATCGGTGGCGAGGAGCGCCGCCTTCCGGATCACGTTCTTCAGCTCGCGCACGTTGCCGGGCCAGTCGTGAAGACGCAGCAGCTCCATCGCGTCGTCCGTGATGCCGTGCACGGGGCGGCGCAGCTCCATGCTGACCTCGTCGAGAAAGCGGCTGGCCAGGTGGGCGATGTCCTCCCGCCGGCTGCGCAGCGGGGGCAGGCTGATGCCGAACTCATTGAGCCTGTAGTACAGGTCGGGGCGGAACCGGCCGGCGCGGCTCGCGTCCTCGAGGTCCACGTTCGAAGCGGCAATGATGCGCGCGTCCACCGGCACCGGGCGCGTCGCGCCGAGGGGCGTGACCTGCCGCTCCTCGAGCGCGCGCAGCAGCTTGGCCTGGGTGGGCAGGGGCAGGTTGCCGACTTCGTCGAGAAAAACGGTCCCGCTGCCGGCAGCCTGGAACCGCCCGTCCTTGCGGTGCACGGCGCCCGTGAAGGCGCCCTTCTCGTACCCGAAGAGCTCGGACTCGACCAGCGTCTCGGGGATCGCGCCGCAGTCCACCGCCACGAACGGCTTGTCGCGGCGGGGACTCTGGTTGTGGATCGCGCGCGCCACCAGCTCCTTACCCGTGCCCGTCTCGCCCTGGATGAGCACCGTGAAGTTCGAGCGGGCAACCTGGGCGACCTGCTGGATCACCGACTCGATGCCGCGGCTTCCGCCCATGCGTTCGGCCAGGGAGATTCCCTCGCCCTGACTCTTGAGCTCGTCGATGCGGGCCAGCAGCTCCCGGCGCTCGAGGGCGCGCTTGACCGTGAGCAGGAGCAGCTCGGGGTCGAACGGCTTGGTCAGGTAGTCGTAGGCGCCGAGCTGCATGGCCCGGACGGCCGTCGGGACGTCCATGTAGGCCGTGCACATGATGACCGGGACGTCCGGCGCGATCCGCTTCAGCTCGGGGAGCGCCTCGATGCCGCCCTGCCGGGGCATGATCACGTCAAGGAGAATCACCGCCGGCCGCTCGGCCTGAACCGCAGCCACCGCCTCGGCGCCGTCGCCGGCCTCCTGGGTCTCGAATCCGGCGGCGGTGAGACACTCGCCTAGGACGGCTCGGATGTCGGGCTCATCGTCCACCACCAGTATCTTCACGCCCACTTTTGTCCTCCCCGGCTAGGATACGAGCTTCGGCTTCGAAATGACAGAAACAGGTCAATCCGGCCCTCCGAGGGGGGCACGGCCGAGGACGCTCCGTGGCGTGCGAGCCCCTCCGTCCCTCTGTGCTATGCTTGCCGTCAAGTTTCAGGGTGGGCGGCCACGCCCCCTGGGCGGCGGCTTCACGAGCGAGGGGGGAGTCAAACCACGTGGGCTTGCTGAGGCTCCTGTCGCGCATCTGGGACGCGATCACCAGCTTCACGCGTCCGCCCAATGCCGCCACGCTCTTCCGGCGCGCCGATCTCTACCGCCAGGAAGGGCGCTTCGAAGAGGCCGCCGAGCTGGTCGCCCACGGGCTGCGCTTGGCGCCGAACAACGGTGTCGGCCACCTCCTCTCGGCCTACCTCCACCTGGCCTTCCGCCAGATCGGCCCGGCGAAGAGCGAGTTCCAGGCGGTCCTGGCCCTCGACCCGTATCATCCGCGGGCGCTCCTGGGACTCGCCAAGATCGCGCTCGAAGAGCGTGACCTCGCCGCCTGCCGCCCCTTTCTCGACAAGGCCCTCCAGTACTACCCGGACTTCCCCGAAGCCAGGGCGCTGCAGGACATGGTGTCGAGCTGGACGATGACGCCGGCGGCCGCGGGCCAGCGTCCGGTCTACGCGGGCCCGCCGATCCAGGTGGAAAAGCTCAAGCCGCCGGCGGGCGGGCGAGAGTTCGTGCTCACGCAGGCCGACGGCACGCTCGTCTTCTCCCAGCAGGGCGACAAGGACGCCGAGGATCTGGCCGGCCACGTCACACAGGTCTACCGGATCGCTTCGGCGACGCTCCAGCGGGCGGGGCTCGGCGCGTTGAGGCGCGGCATTGTCCAGGCCGCCACCGAGACCACGTTCTTCCGGACCAATGACCGCCTGATCCTCGCCCTCAGCTTCCCGCAGGACGTCAAGGTCGGCTTCGGGCTGCTCGAAACCGACAAGCTCTGGACCAACTCGCTGCGTGAGCTGGGAGTCCGCGCGTGAGCGCCGAGCCCGCGGCCCCACGGCCCGCGTCCGCGCGGGCGCGCGAGTTCCGGCGCATCCTGGCCGAGATGCTCAAGATCGACCGCGTCCGCGGCGGGCTCGTGGTGGCCGCCGACGGCCTCGTCATCACGTCGAGCCTGCCCCGCGGCGTGGCCGTCGAGCCGCTGGCGGCGCTGACGGCCACGCTCGGGCGCGAGCTCGAGGTCGGCGCCGACCGGCTGAAGCGGACCCCCTTCCACACGGCGCTCTTCTCGGCGGACGACGGGACGGTGTTCCTCGGCTCGAGTCCGGTGGGCTTCGTGGTCGTGCTGGGGGATCGCGAGGTCAACGTGGGCTTAGTGCAGTGGGCGCTCAGGAAGGCGCTGGCCACGCTCGAAGGCGCCTGGGGGCCGCAGAGCCAGATCCCGGCCACCCCCGAAGACATATAGCGGCGCCTGTCGCCGCACCCGTAGCCGCGCTTGCGGCCGCGGGGCACTCCCGTGATACTCCCCCGTCAGGGCTTCTTCGGCTCGCCGAAAGTGGTCCGCGATTCCTCCGTCGTCAGCGGCGTCGACAGATCACCCATGCTCCTGGGCTTGGCGCGCGACTCGGTCAGGATCTGCCCGATGGCGGTCGCCGCCTCTTTCGCGAAGAGGCGCACCATGCCCACCGTCGTCCGCTCGCCGAAGATCGCCAGCAGGATCGCCTGGTCGTCGACGGTGGAGACGTGCATGCTCTCCTTGTTGCCCTGGTGGAAGAGCACGGTGAACTCCGTCTCGCCCAGCAGCTGGGCCAGGGCGCCCGTCGAGCTGAAGGCGCCGGCCGCCAGGGCCGAGATGGACACGGTGTCGAGCGCCCGGTTGGCGCCGGTCGCCGCCAGGAGCTGGCCGCTCCGGTCGATGAGCAGGGCCTCGGTGGCGCCGGACTCACCGAGGAACGTCGTCAGGACCGCGTTGATCTTCTCCGCGTCGCCTTCGTGGATGACCACGTCATGCAGTCTCACGGTGCTCCCCCTTTTCATGACCGAACTCGCCCACCAGGACCATGCGGGAGACGGTGTTGAGGGTGTCGAAGACCCCGTCGCCATTGACGGCCACGGCCTCGAAGGACGGAACCCGCCGGGCCCGCCGGTTGAGGAGAAACTCCATGTAGTCGAGCGGCGCGATGTTCTCGAGGTCGCGCTTGTTGTACTGGATCACGTAGGGCATCTCGTCCAGGCTGGTATTGTACTCGCGCAGGTTCTCCTCCATGTTGCGGAAGCTCTCGACGTTCTCGCGCAGCCGGTCCCACTGCGAGTCGGCCACGAAGACCATCCCGTCCGCGCCCCGCAGCACCAGCTTGCGCGTCATGTTGTAGTAGACCTGCCCGGGCACGGTGTAGAGCTGGAACTTGGCCGTGAAGCCCCGCACGGTCAGCGCGGAGACGGGCAGGAAGTCGAAGAAGAGCGTCCGGTCGTCGCCGGCCGCGAGCGAGATCATGCTGCCCTTGCTGCCGTCCGGCAGGCTCTTGTGGATGTGCTGGAGGTTGGCGGTCTTCCCGGCCACTCCCGGGCCGTAGTAGACCACCTTGAAGTTGATGACCTTCTGCGCGTAGTTGATGATCGCCATGGTGTCCTCAGGCCGCGCCGAGCCGCGCCGCCGCCCGCTCGACTTGCAGGCGCGCGAGCCCCGGCCGGCCCGTGTCGGCGCCCCCCACGACGAGGACCGTCGCCGGACCCGCGGCAGACGGCAGCCGGCGGATCTCGAAGCGCTCTCTCCCCGAGCGGAGGACGGCGGAGTGGAAGGATCCGAGCGGTCCCGCCTGGGAACCCTGCGCCATGGCCTGCGCAAGCTCCCAGGCGAACGGCGCCAGCTCAGCTGCCGACGCGCCCGGCGGGACGAAACAGTGTATGAGAACGCCGCTCGTGGGCTCGCGGTACGACTGAGCCGTCAGAGGCCCGAAGGCTTGGAGGTCCTCCGCGGCGGCGGCGGCGGCGGCGGGCGGCGGCGCGGCGTCGAACCTCGCCGTCATTGAAACGGCCTGGGGAACGGTCTGGGGGACGGTCTGCCGACTCTCAGCCGGTGAGGGAGGCTCATGAGCGGCCGCCGCGCGCCGCGCGAGTATCTCGAGACGGGCCAGCGGGCCGCCCGGGCGCAAGCCCACGGCGAGCGCCGTGCCCGTGGTCCATCCGGATCCGACAGGCGTGAGCACGAGCGTGCCTCCGACTCCGCGCAGGGTCGCCTGTTCGACGGGCCGCGGCGCCCGGCGCGCGATGACGGGGCTCAGGAGGCCGGCCGCGGCGACCACCGCGCTCCCGGCAAGACCGGCCGCCGAGACGCTGATGATCGCGAAGTCGCCGACCTGGACCTCGTCGAAAGCCGCGGTCTCCCACGGAGCCATGAGGACGGCGAGCTTCTCGGCATTCCCCTGCGGCTTGGCGACATAGCGCGTCTCGATGGCCGGAGCCTGGACAGGCGCCTCGGCTGCCACCGGCACTGGCTCCGGCGCCCTCTCGACCTCCAGTAGGACGGGCGGAGCCGGGAGCGTCACGCTCGCCGGCTCGGCAACAGCCGGTGCAGGCGGCGCTTCCCACCCCAGCGGCTTGAACGGCACGGGGAAGCTCTCGATCCCCGGCACCTCCACCGGCCCTCGCCCGATCGACGCCGCAAACACTTCCGGCGGCAGCTGCCGCACGATCTCGTCCAGCGGCAGCAGCAACCGCCCGTTCACGATCCGCTCCTTCACCACCGCCGGCGCCACCGCGAACACCGCC
>JAUSJX010000053.1 GCA_030647435.1 Candidatus Rokuibacteriota bacterium | reverse complement strand
ATCCCGAGGTGATAATCCAGCGCCTAAAGACTGGAGAGTGACGTCATGTGCCTTCAGCAGGACCGGGGACAGAGAATGCGGCAGATGGACAGCCTCATGCCCACGCTCAACGATCTGTACAAGCAGGGCCGGATGACGTGGACGGAGCAGGGGAAGGGTTGGATTGGCCGGCCGGAAGAGATGCTGGGCGCGCTCGCGACGGATGGCTTCTACGAATGCCACCGCGAGAGGGCGGCGAGCCCGAGCGGGCGCCGGCCCACGGAGGGCGCGTGGGACGGGGTCAAGCCCGCACACGAGATCCGTGGCCTCCGTCACCTGGACGGTCCGGCGGGCGCCGGAGCCGCCGATGGTGTTCATCGAAATTGACGGAAACTCGATCACACGCCCAGCGCCGACCCCGGTCGAGCGCTGACAAGGAGCCTGCCATGCTTTGGACCATCGCGGTAATTCTGCTGGTGCTGTGGGCGCTCGGCATGATCAGTTCGTACTCGGCCGGCGGGTTGGTCCACCTGCTGCTGGTGGTCGCCGTCATTGTCGTCGTGTTCCAGTTCCTTGGCGGCCGCCGATCCATCTGACGGCGCCGCGGTGACCTGCTCGCTGGACCGCGGCGGCTCGGCTCTTTGAGCGATGCTCACCTGGATCGTCATTCGAATGGAGGTATGGCCATGAGAGCACTGAGAGGATTCGGGATCCTTGTCCTCACCATCGTGTTGGCGTCGGCTTGGGGGTGCGGTTCGACGGCGACGAAGGAGGGGACCGGAGAGTACGTCGATGACTCCGTGATCACGACGAAGGTGAAGGCGGCGATCTTCAACGACTCCAGCCTGAAGGTCAACGAGATCAACGTCGAAACGTTCAAGGGCGTGGTCCAGCTGAGCGGCTTCGTCAAGTCTCAGGCGGACATCGACAAGGCGGTCCAAGTCGCACGCGGGGTCGCGGGCGTCACGTCCGTCAAGAACGACATGCGGATCAAGTGACGGCAGGTCGAGCCGGCAGGGGAGGAAGCGATTCGCCCGGCACCAGCAGCCAGAGAAGCATGACCAGGAGAGGGAGGAGAGCGTCGTGAAACCCGTGACTCTCGTCGGTGTCGCCCTGATCATTCTCGGCGTACTCGCCCTGGCCTACCAGGGCATCACGTACACGACGCGCGAGAAGGTCGTGGACCTTGGGCCGCTCAAGATCACGGCCGACAAGGAGAAGAGCATTCCCCTGCCGCCGATCCTCGGTGCCTTGGCTCTTGCCGGCGGCGTGGTGTTGGTCATCGTGGGAGGTCGAAAGTCGTAAGAGTGACCGTCGCTGTGGGCGACCGGCTGTCACGCGGGACCACGAGCGTCGCCGTGCAGTAATGAGAGAGGAGCGGACATGAGCCTGATCGGACTCGTCATGACGCTGGTGGTCGTCGGGGTTCTGCTCTGGCTGCTCAACAACTACGTGCCGATGGATTCGAAGATCAAGTCGATCATCAACGCCGTGGTCGTCATCGTGGTCGTAGTCTGGCTATTGCAGGCGTTCGGTGTCCTGGGCTCGTTGCGCGACCTGCGCATTCGGTAGCGCGCGCTGGGTTACGCGGCTCGCTTCCCGCGGCTCACCCGCGCGACCCGCATCCGCCTCATCAGGCTGCCGGGCGTTCTCCTTGCTCCTGCAACGGCCCCGACTGGGCGTGTAAGCGCTCCCGCGGAGGCTCTTCCCCGGGTCGCGCGCGTTTGCCTTGCTCATCGCCCGAGCCTACGAGCCACCCAAGGATCAGCAGGCCCCCAACCATGGCGAGAACGCTCAGAACGCTATCCATTTGGCTGCGACCTCCTGCTCGAGGCTGTTTGGTGGCCACCGTATCAGCGCCGTAGCAATGACGCCGGGTGGACCTTTGTCCATGAAGAGCCCAGCACCTCGGGGAATCCCCTCCGCGTACAGGACGCGCAGGAGACCCCCCGACCGCGGGGGCTAGTTGCCGGCGCGGACCAGCACCTCGACTCGCCCCTCGCGCTGCGAGCACTGCTCGGTGGACGGATTACACATGACCCGATCCGAACCGAACGTGCCCGTCTCGATCCGGTCCGCCGGCACCCCCGCCTGAATCAGCGCGTCACGAACAGTGGTGATCCGACGCTGGCTCAGCGGCAGATTGTACTGACTGGTGCCGCGTAAATCCGTGTAGCCGTCGATCCCGAGCCGCACGGACGGGTTCTGGCTCATGTAGGTCGCGACCTCGGCGGGCTTCCTCGACTCCGAGGACCGAATGTCCGACCTGTCGTAGTCGAACATGAACTCCTTCAACGACATCCAGCGAACCCCCGGCATCGGCGACGACGCCGGCGCGCCCTGGGCCCCCGTGATTCCTGCCGGGCCCTGTACCCCCGTCATCCCAGCCGAGCCCTGCACCCCGGTCATCCCAGCGGAGCCCTGCGCCCCCGTCATCCCGGGAGAGCCCTGCGCCCCCGTCATCCCCGCCGGACCCGCCGGACCCGCCGGACCCGTGCCCCCCACCGCCACCAACACCCCCGCACACAGCGGGAGCAGCGAAACCAGTAGTTGTCGTTTCATCGTCCGTCCTCCCGTCAAAATGGTGAGCTGCGACCTATTCATCGTTCTTGACTCTATTGGACGCGATCGCACGCGCCTATTGGACCTTGGTCCACACCGGGGTTCGGACGGCGCCGATCAGGCTCCCAGCACTTGGGGTGGACCAAGGTCCACTAGTTAGGCAGACAGGATCGTGTCAGCTATGTCCGGAACCATGAGGACCGCGGGCAGCGTCGGGCGACCGCGGCACCAGGCCGGACATACGGACATCGAGCCGGGAGGACCACAATGCGAATCAGTGAGGCTTTCGTCGTCGGAACGATCATGGGCGGCCTCGCGGTATGGTTCTGGGGGAGAGAGATCGAAGGCTATGTCGGAGAAAAGACGCGCGGCGTCCGCGCCCAGGCAGCGGGCGCCATGCGCGCGGTGAGAGGAGAAGACCGGGCAGGTACTAGACAGCAGCGGGAACTCTCTTCGTCGCGCCGAAGGCGTCTTGCAGAACATGAAGGAGCGCGTCAGCACGGCCCTCCGAGCAGGGCAAGACGCGATCCGGCCAGGACCGACAACCAGAAAAGCATGACGAGCGGTGTCTGAGGCGCCGTCCTCCGAGCAAGGAAGTCAGACGGAACGCTTCATCAGGATCGCCGCCCACGACCACCACGAGATCTGTGAGGTGCCGGAGCGCCCGTGAGGCCGTAAGCCCGTCCGCACGCTCGTCCTCATCCACAAGGCCGGTGACGACCCCCGGGCCTGGCGCAAGCAGCGGGAGTTCTTAGCCGGCCCCCACGGCATCCTCGACGTCGATCTCCCGGGCCGAGGCGGCCGGGTGGAAGAGCCTCCGTTCGATTCTCACAACGACAACGCCTGCGACCTCCTCGCCAACGACCGCTTCGAGGCGGTGAGCCGAGGCCCGAAGATCGTGACACCGACGCTCGTCATGGGGTGCCGAGAGGACACCGGCTCGTCGCGCCCGCGCTCGCCGAGTCTCTCGCGGCGTCGATCCCAGGCGCCGAACTGGTGATCGTGCCCGACTGCGGACACTATCCGCAGGTCGAGCAGGAAGCCACGTTCAACTACACCCTGGAAAAGTTCCTGGGACGTCTGCCCACCGACCGTCCTGCGATCAAGGTCTCGTAGGCTCGCGTCTCGATCACGTAGGCGCGGTTGGCGATTGACAGCGCCATTCCGGACGACCTTCGTCCCGGGGAAGTCCCGCTCGAAGTCCGTGATGTACTCGACCGTGACGCTCTGGGCGAGGTTGCGCGGCTGATCGACGTCGCAGCCGCGGCGGACGGCGATGTGGTGGGCGAGGAGCTGGGGCGGGATGACGGTCAGGAGCGGCGTCAGCAAGTCGGCGCACGCCGGAATCTGCAGGCCGGAGCGGACCAGTACCTCCACCGTCGACGGGCGAGACCAAGGTCCAATGGGCAAGGCCGGATGACGCCGACTAGATTGAGAGTCGCATGGGGATCGATCAGACGAAGAAACGAAAACACGCGCGCGCCCTGCTGGCCGGCGGAGCGTTGCTGGCAGCGATCGCCGTGTTGCTGCTCGCGATTGCCTTGCTGTCCGGGGCCCTCGGCGGCGCCCCGGGCGAGTTGACAGCGCACATCGCGAAGGAGGTCGGGCGGTGATCGCGCCAGCGACTGGACCAAGGTCCAATAGGCGGCCCGGCCCCCGGCGCCCAGACTTAGGCCGCGATGAAAAGTTCAATGTGGTTGACCAGGGAGAAGCGATGAAAACGAACGGACGCGCCAACGTCGGAAACCGGATCGGGCGGGACCTCGACGCAGCCCTTTCGCGACTTCGCCAGCTCGGCGCAGCGGTGATGGTCATGGACCTGCCCGGCACGATCGGCGGGAACTCGGCTTTCGCCGACGAGGTCGACCAGATCCAGGTCAGCGCGAGTCGGGACATCGATCTGGCCACGCGCGAGCTGCTGCAGGAGCGCGTGAACCGTCTGTCCGCTGCGCTGGACCGGCTGAACGAGGGGGCGTACGGCGTCTGCGTGGAGTGCGCCGAGCCGATTGTGCCGGCGCGACTCGAGGCTGTCCCCGAGGTGGAGACCTGCGTCCGCTGCCAGGCCGGCCTCGAGCGTCTCGGTCGCCAGTCCGCCTCGAGTCATCGCAGCGTGTTCGCGGCCGGCAAAATGAAACGGCGGATGAAGCGGCTCCACCGTCGTATCGCTCGTCGCTCTTTCCGAACGAGGAGGACCGCGGTGCGACTTGATGAGGCGTTCGTCATCGGGGCGCTGACCGGCGCGACCGTCGTATGGCTGTAGGGACGGACCATCGAGGATCGTATCGCGGCGCAGACGCGCGCGGTCCGCACGATGGCGGCGGATGGCATCCAGGCAGTCGAGGAGACGGTTTGGCCCGGCGTAGAGGCCACACTCCTAGTACGACTGTGTTAGAAAAGCTAGGCGGTTTATGGGGTCCGCTGGCAGTCTGGTCGTATGCGCACCCTGGAGACGGCTCGGAGCCAGCAGTTCGCCGCCTATGTGCAGCGCCTCGCCGGCGTGCTTGGTCATCGCGATCGGCATGAGCCGCTGCGCGCGTACGTCACCGGGCTGTGCCTGCCCGGGGACCGGAAGAGTATCGAGCCCATGGCCGCCCGGGTGGACCCCCGGCATGTCCGGTCGCGGCACCAGTCGATGCACCACTTCATCGCCGACGCCCCGTGGGACGAGCGGGCCGTGTTGCGCGTGGCTCGGGACTGGGTGCTGGACCCGATGGCCCGGCATGGGCCGGTGGCCGCGTGGATCGTGGACGACACGGCCTTCCCGAAGAAGGGGCAGCACTCGGTGGGCGTCGCCCGGCAGTACTGCGGCGTCCTCGGCAAACAGGACAATTGCCAAGTGGCGGTGAGCGTGTCGGTGGCCAACGACGCCGTGAGCCTGCCGGTCGCCTATCAGCTCTACCTGCCGGAGAGCTGGGCGCGGGACCGCCGGCGCCGTCGGGCCGTGGGCGTGCCGGCGGCGGTGGCGTTCCAGCCGAAGTGGCAGATGGCGCTCGGCCAGATCCAGACCTTGCAGGCCGAGGGCCTGCCGCCGGCCCCCGTGCTCGCCGACGCCGGCTATGGCGACACGACCGCATTCCGCGAGGCCCTGACCACCGCGGGACTGCCGTACGTTGTCGGCATGAAGAAGGAGACGACGGCGTGGCCCCCGGGCGAGGCGCCGCGGCCCCCGAAACGCTGGAACGGGCGCGGCCGGCCGCCCACGCGCGTGCGGCGCACCGCGACGCATACCCCCCCAAGCCTCAAGCAGCTGGCCGGGGCGCTGCCGCTCGCGGCGTGGCGGACGGTGACGTGGCGCGAAGGGACGCGCGGCGCGATGCGCTCCCGCTTCGCGCGGCTCCGCGTGCGGCCCGCCCATCGTGATGCGCAGCGCGCGGCGCCGCGGCCGGAGGAGTGGGTGCTGATCGAGTGGCCGCGGGGCGACGCCGAGCCCACGAAGTATTGGTTCTCGACCCTGCCGGCCACGATCCCGCTCGTCGAGCTCGTCCACCTCGCCAAGCTGCGCTGGCGGATCGAGCGCGACTCTCAGGAGCTCAAGGACGAGCTCGGGCTGGACCATTTCGAGGGCCGCGGGTGGCGAGGCTTCCATCATCATGGCGCGTTATGTATCGCGGCCTACGCCTACCTCGCCGCCGAGCGCGCGAGGGTTTCCCCCCCTGCGCCTCTCGCCTTCCTCCGCCCCGCTCGCCTTCCCACAGGTTTCACCCCGCGGGGCGCTCCCGGTGCGGCCTGAACGGCACGTGCCCACGTCCATCGCCACGGCGTACGAGCGCCTCGCCCGCGCGCTGCTGCAACGCCTGCCCTGTCGCTGGTGTGGGCACGCGCCGCGGAGGCGATGATGTTTTCTGACACAGTAGTACTAGAAAGGCCCTGGAGGGACTCATGATCGCGCGATTTCTCCCAAGCCCGACCCCGGCTCGCGCGGCCGCCATCCTGCGGGAGGTCTTCGGCCGTATCCAGGCGCCGGTGACCTTCAGGCTGTGGGACGGCAGCGAGGTGCGCCTGGCCGGCGACAAGCCCCTCTGCGCCGTGGTCATCAGGTCGGCGGAGACCTTCCTGCACCTGATCCTGCACCCGAGGCCCTCCGACTTCGCCCTCGCCTACGTGCACAGCGCCGTCGATTTCGAGGGCGATATCTTCGCGATCATGCCTGTCGCCGCCGAAGTCGAGGAGCTCCGCATCCCGCTGTTCCTGAAGCTCCGGCTTCTGCTCTCGCTGTGGAAGGGCTGAGCGTGACACGATCAGCGCCCCCTCACCCTGCCCTCTCCGGGGGCGAGGGATCTATACTCCCTCTCCCCTCTGGGGAGAGGGCCGGGGTGAGGGGAGTGTTCGACGTGATCGTGGTCGGCGGGGGGCCTGGCGGGAGCACGGCCGCCTGGCGGCTCGCGAAGGCGGGGCTGCGGCCCCTCGTGCTCGACGCCGCGGTGTTCCCGCGGGCGAAGATCTGCGCGGGGTGGGTGACGCCCGCGGCGCTCCGTGACCTCGAGGTCGATCCCGACAAGTACCCGCTGACCATCCAGCCGTTCGACGCGTGCGTCCTCGAGTTCGAGGGGGCGCGGCACGAGACGGGCTGGCGGACGCCCGCCAGCTACGGCATCATCCGTCGCGAGTTCGACCTCTACCTCCTCGAGCGCGCGGCCGCCGCGGGCGCCGACGTCCGCTGGGGCATCCGCGTGACCGAGGTCGAGCAGGGCCCGGACGGCGTCACCGTCCTGACCGACCGCGGCCGCTTCGAGGCGCCGCTCGTGATCGGCGCGGGCGGCCACCGCTGTCCCGTCGCGCGGGCCCTGGGCGAGGTCTCGGGGCGCGAGGAGGTGGTGGTGGCGCAGGAGAGCGAGACGCGGCTTCCGCCCGAGTGGGTGGAGCGCCTCGGGGTTTTCATGCGCGCGCCCGAGCTCTACGTCGAGCCCGACCTTCGAGGCTACGGCTGGTACTTTCCCAAGGGGGACGTCGTCAACATCGGCATCGGCTGCACGGGGGGCGGCGACGGCAGCCTGCCGCGAAGGCGCCTCGCCCTGGTGGCCGCGCTGCGCGCCTCCGGAAGGCTGCCGGATGACATGCCCATCGAGCCCTTCAAGGGGCACGCCTACGTCGTGCGCCGCCGGGCGCCGCGCAGGCTGTCGGGCGCGCGCTTCATGCTGGTGGGGGACGCGGCGGGGCTCGCCCGTGATCTCTCGGGCGAGGGCATAGGTCCGGCCATCCGGAGCGGCATCCTCGCCGCGGAGGCGGCGCGGGTGTTCCTCAGCGGCGGCACCCCGCTCGACAGCTACGCGCAGCAGGTCGCCGCGCTGTACGGGCCCGGGGAGCCCGGCTGGCTGGAGCGCCAGCTGGAGCGGCTGCCGGAGGCCGTGGCGCGGCTCGCAGTACGGATCATCCTCGGGCTGGGGCTGGCGAGACGGCGCATCGTCTTCGACGGGATATTCGGCATGAAGGAGGCGGGATCATGACACAGGGATCACGGCCACGGGACGCCCAGGCCATCGCGCACCACTACGACATCTCGAACGATTTCTACGCCCTCTTCCTCGACCCGCTCATGCTCTACACCTGCGCCTACTACCGCGAGCCGGACGGCAAGCTGGAAGAGGCGCAGCGGGACAAGGTGGACCTCGTCTGCCGCAAGCTCCGCCTCAAGCCGGGCGAGTCGCTCCTCGACATCGGCTGCGGCTGGGGCGGCCTCTCCATCTGGGCGGCGCAGCACTACGGCGTCACGGCGCACGGGGTGACGCTCTCGCGCGCCCAGGCCGAGTGGGCCGCCGCCCGCATCAAGCGGGAAGGCCTCGAGGGGCGCTGTCTCGTCGAGTACCGGGATCTGCGCGACCTGCCGGCGGGCGCCCGGTACGACAAGATCGCGGCGATCGGTGTCATCGAGCACGTCGGGGTCCCGAACTACCCGGTGTTCTTCGCCCGCGTCCGCGAGATGCTCAACGACGGCGGCCTCTACCTCAACCACGGCATCCACCACGAGTTCCACTGGAAGCAGACCAGCCACACCGACTTCCTCTACGAGCAGGTCTTCCCCAACGGCGATCTCTCCGGCGTCTCGGAGACCATGACCGAGATGGAGCGCGCCCGCTGGGAGGTGCTCGACGTCGAGAACCTGCGGCTGCACTACGCGCGCACCTGCCGCCAGTGGGTGGAGCGCCTCCAGGCCCGTGCCGACGAAGCCCGGGCGCTCGCCGGCGAGCGCACCTACCGGACCTGGCTGCTCTACCTCGCGTGCTCGTCGATGGCCTTCGAGGG
>JAUSJX010000052.1 GCA_030647435.1 Candidatus Rokuibacteriota bacterium | reverse complement strand
TGGGCTGCCGGTTCCCCGGTTGCGGCGTGAGCAATGGCCAGGGGCATCATCTCCGCCACTGGGCGCACGGCGGGCCGACAACGCTCTCAAACCTCGCGCTGCTCTGTCGCCGACATCATCGCGCGGTGCACGAGGAGGGCTTCCAGGTCGCGCGCGGGCCCGACGGGGCTCTCCGGTTCCGGCGGCCGGACGGCCGCCCGCTGCCCGAGGTGCCCCCGCCTGCCGCGGTGCCCGGTGATCCCATCGAGGCTCTCCGCGCTTGTCACGACTCGCAAGGCCTTCGCATCGGCGCGCGGACGGCGTGCGCCGGCTGGCTCGGGGAACGACTGGATCTGACTTGGGCGATCGACGTCCTCCATCCCCTGGCCCAGAGCGCCAGACCTTTTACGGCGTGCGGTTCGCTTCTAGCGCGCGGTAGCGTGCTGGGGTGACGCCGAAGGCGTGCTTGAACATCCGCGAGAGATGCGCCTGGTCAACGTACTTGTTGCGACCATCAAGCGGGCTGGCCCCGTGTCCGGACAGATGGTCTGTGCCTCTTCGGCCGTCACACCCGCGGCGAATGAAGTCGCGAGACCCGCAGAATATGCTGCGCCGAGCAACGCCAGCGCGCAAGCAAGCGCGGCGTCCACGTGGCAAGTTCGATTCCTTGCCCTGCATACCTTGACAGAGTATACCGCGCCACGGTACGATGCCACGGATGGCGATCCAGAGCTTCGCCAGCCCGGCCGTCGCGCGATTCTTCCGGGAGGGTCGGCTCTTGAAGGGTGTCGGCTGGGCGAAGTTCGCGAAGGTCGCCGCCAGGAAGCTCGACATGCTCGACTACGCCGCGGTGCTCACGGATCTGGCGTCGCCGCCGGGCAATCGAATCGAGGCGCTCAAGGGGAACCTGAGAGGGTTCCACAGCATCCGCATCAACAACCAATGGCGAGTCGTCTTCCGCTGGACGGATTCCGGTCCCGCCGAGGTCGACATCCGCGACTACCACTGAGGGGCCATGATGAGAGAGTTGACTCGGCGCAGAGAGCCCACCACCCCGGGCGAGATCCTTCGCGAGGAATTCTTGATTCCCCTTAGCATGACTCAAAAGCAACTGGCAGATCACCTCGGTTGCGATGTCAAGGTCATCAACCGCATCGTCAATGGCCGCAGCTCCGTGACCGCCGAAATGGCCTTGAAGCTGGGCGCCACGTTTCGGATCTCGCCCGAGTTTTGGCTCAACGCCCAGAAGGCCGTCGACCTTCATCAGGCGGCGAGCCACCTGTCCAACCTGCCGAAGCCACTGCTTCGAGCAGGCTGACCTGCATCAGGATCCGCAGCGCCGATCACGCACTGGCCCGGCGTGTACCGGCCGCATCGATCGTCCTCGCCTGCTTCGGGCCTCGTTACGGCTCGTCCGATTCGCTCCCGAGGGCACCCCCCGGCCGCCGGCCATCCGCCCGCTTGGTCCCGCGCCCACGCGGGCGCGCCGGGGTAGAATGAATACCCATGTCTGACACGGTGAGAGTCCGCTTTGCCCCCAGCCCCACGGGCTCCTTCCACGTGGGCGGCGCGCGCACCGCGCTCTTCAACTGGGCCCTTGCGCGCCACCACAAGGGCGTCTTCATCCTCCGCATCGAGGACACCGACCGGTCGCGCTCGACCGAGGAGCACATCGTCCAGATCCTCGACGTCCTTCGCTGGCTCGGGCTCGACTGGGACGAGGGCCCTCCCGCCCCCGGCTACCGCCAGACCGAGCGCTTCGATATCTACCGCGCGCACGCCGAGCGATTGCTCGTCGAAGGGCGAGCGTACCGCTGCCGCTGCACGCGGGAGATTCTCGACGCGCTCCGCGCCGCCGCCAAGGCCCGCAAGGAGCAGTTCCGGTATCCGGGCACGTGCCGCGAGGCCGGCGTGCCGGCCTCCGAGCCGCACGCGTTGAGACTCAAGATGCCGCTCGGCGGGCAGACTGCGGTCGAGGACGCCATCCTCGGCACCGTCACCTTCGACAACGACACGCTGGACGACTGGATCCTGGTGCGCACGGACGGGACGCCGACCTACAACTTCTGCGTGGTCGTGGACGACGTGACCATGAAGATCACCCACGTCATCCGGGGCAATGACCACCTCAACAACACGCCCAAGCAGATCGCCTGCTACGCGGCGCTGGGCTACGCCACGCCGCTGTTCGCCCACATCCCGATGATCCTGGCGCCGGACCGGAGCAAGATGTCCAAGCGTCACGGCGCCACGACGGTCGAGGAGTTCAGAGACCAAGGCATTCTCCCGGAGGCCCTGGTCAACTACCTGGCAAGGCTCGGGTGGTCCCACGGCGACCAGGAGATCTTCTCGCGAGAGCAGATCGTCGAGCACTTCGCGCTGGACCAGGTCGGCAAGGCGGGCGCCGTCTTCGACCGGGAGAAGCTCCTGTGGGTCTCTCTCGAGTGGATCAAGGCGGCCGCGCCCGAGCGCCTGGCCGAGGCCCTTGCGCCATTCCTCGCCCGCGCGCTGGGCGCAGCCCCTGTCGAACCGGCGCGTCTCGCGGCGATCGCCGCGAGCCTCAAGGAGCGGTCCCGCACTCTCGTCGAGATGGCGGAGCAGGCGGCCTTTTACTTCGGGCCGCCCGCGGCCTATGACGCCCAGGCGCGGGCGAAGTTCTGGGGGCCCGAGGCGCCCCACCGGTACGCCGTGCTGATCAAGCGCCACCAGGCCCAAGAGGCGTTCGACCCGGAGAGCCTCGAGGGCCTGTACCGGGGACTCGCCGCCGAGATGGGGCTCAAGCTCGTCGATTTGGCTCAGCTCACGCGCATCGCGATCACCGGCAAGACCGCGAGCCCGCCGGTCTTCCAGGTGGCAGCCTTGCTCGGCAAGGCCGAGACGATCGTGCGCCTCAAGGCGGCGCTGGCCGCGGTGGAGCGCGCCAAGGCCGCGGTGGAGCGCGCCAAGCCTGCGGTGGGGTCAGGAAGATGAGCCGCCTCCTCCTCGTGCGACACGGGCAGTCCGTGTCCAATGCCGAGCGCCGCTTCCAGGGCGTGCAGGACGTGGCGCTCTCGGAGCTGGGCGCGCGCCAGGCCGAGGCGCTCGGCCAGGCGATTCGCCGGCTGCGCATCGCCGCGGTCTACACGAGCCCGCTCGAGCGCGCGCGGCGAACGGCCGAGATCGCCGCAGCGAGGCTCGGCGTGCCGCTGACGCCGGTGCACGACCTGCGCGAGCTGTCGCTAGGAGATTGGGAGGGGCGCACGGTGGAGGAGATCCAGGGGCTGCCGGGCGACCCGTACGAGCAGTGGGTGCGCGACCCCGTCGCCTGCCTGCCGCCGGGCGCCGAGCCCTTGCCCGAAGTCCAGGCGCGCGTGGTGAGCGCCATGGCGGACATCGCGGCCGCCCACCCCGATGGTCAGCAGGTGCTGGTCGTCTGCCACGGCGGCGTCATCAGCGCGTACCTGGCCCACTGCCTGGGGCTGCCGCTCTCCTCCATCTGGCGCCTGACGCTGTCGAACGGCTCGATAACGGAAGTGGCGCCGCCCTCCGTACGCTCCGTCAACAGCACGCAGCACCTGGCGGGGCTCGGCGCCGGCGCCCCGCTGTCGCCCTCGAGGCTCGGGCTCTAGCCATGGTGCTGCTGGCGCTCTTCGGGGGACTGGCGCTGCTCCTCTACGGCATGCAGCTCTGCGGTGAGGGGCTCCAGCGCGCGGCGGGCGGGCACCTCCGGCACATGCTGACGAGCGCCACGCGGACGCGTCTGTCCGCCGTGTGCTCGGGCGCGCTCGCGACGGCGGTCATCCAGTCCTCCTCGGCGACCACGCTCATGCTGATCGGCTTCGTCTCGGCGGGGCTCGTCACCTTTCCCCAGTCGCTCGGCGTGATCCTCGGCGCCGACATCGGCACGACCTTCACCGTGCAGCTCCTGGCCTTCAAGGTCCAGGACCTGGCCCTGCTCATGGTCGGGGCGGGCTTCGCGCTCTCCTTCTTCGGCCGGCGCGGGCTCGTCAAGAGCTTCGGGCAGGCGGTGCTGGGCTTCGGGTTCGTCTTCCTCGGCATGCGCGTCATGACCGAGGCGATGGCGCCGGTGGCGGACAGCGCGCTCGCGCGCCAGGTGTTGGTGGCGCTCTCGGGCAATGCCGGCCTGGGGCTCCTGGTGGGGGCGGTCTTCAGCGCGGGCATGACCTCGTCCGTCGCGACGATCGGCCTCCTGCTCTCGCTCGCCCAGCAGGGGCTCCTGCCGCTGGACGGCGCCATCCCCGTGGTCCTCGGCGCCAACATCGGCACGTGCGCGACGGCGCTGGCGGCGAGCCTGCGCTCCTCCGCCGACGCGCGGCGGGTCGCCGTGGCGCACATCGCCTTCAAGGTCCTGGGTGTTGCCATGGTCTTCCCGTTCATCCAGCCCCTGACGGCGCTGGTCACTGTTACCGCGGGCGACACCGCGCGGCAGATCGCGAACACGCATACGTTCTTCAACGTGGCGATCAGCGCGCTCTTCCTGCCCTTCGCCCCGTGGGCGGCGCGCGCGATCACGATGCTCGTGCCGGACGACGTGACGACGGCCGACAATCCCTTCAAGACGCGCTACCTCGACGACCGGTACCTCGACCAGCCGGCCCTGGCGCTCGGGCAGGCGACGCGCGAGGCCCTGCGCATGGGCGACGTGGCGCAGGGCATGCTGCGCGACGCCATGGTAGTCCTCCACACGGACAACCAGGAGCTGCTCGAGGAGGTGGAGCGGCGCGACGACCAGCTCGACTACCTCGAGCGCGAAATCAAGCTCTTCCTGTCGCGCCTCGGGGTGGAGACGATGTCCCCCGACCTCTTACGCAAAGAAATCGGGCTCATCTCCTTCATCGGCAACCTCGAGAACATCGGCGATATCGTGGACAAGAACCTGATGGAGCTGGCCCGCAAGAAGCTCTACCAGGGCCGGCGCTTCTCGGAGGCGGGCGAGGCGGAGCTGCTGGAGTTCCACGGCATGATCTCGAAGAACCTCGAGCGCGGGATCGCGGGCTTCGCCGCCAACGACCGGACGCTGGCGCAGGAGGTGCTGGACCAGCGCCCGACGATCCGCCAGCGCGAGCGCGAGCTCCGCACCTCGCACCTGGCGCGGCTCCGCCAGGGGCTGGCCGAGTCGCTCGAGACATCCGAGATCCACCTGGACGTGCTGACCAACCTCAAGCGCATCTCGTCGCACATCTCGCAGCTGGTGTTTCCGATCCTCGAAGAAGACGCGTGAGGAGCCGGGACATGGCGCAGCGTCTCCGCGTGCTGCTGGTCGCCTCCGAGGCCTCGCCCTTCGCCAAGACGGGCGGGCTCGGCGACGTCGCCGCCGCCCTGCCGCGCGCGCTGCGGGCGCTCGGGCACGACGTGCGCATCCTCATGCCGCGCTACCGCGGCGTGGAGCGCCACGCCTCCGGCATCAGGACCGTCGTCCCGCGCCTCGAGGTGCCGGTGGGCGACCGGCGGGTCGAGAGCGCGCTGCTCGCGACCGAGACGAGCGCCGGCGTGCCCGTCTACTTCCTCCAGCAAGACCAGTACTTCGACCGCGACGGGCTCTACGGCACGGGCGACGGCGACTACTCGGACAACTGCGAGCGCTTCGTCTTCTTCTGCCGCGGCACGCTCGAGGCGCTGATCGCGCTCGACGGAGAGGGGCGGGAGGCCTGGCGCCCGCAGATCATCCACGCCAACGACTGGCAGACCGGGCTCATCTCCGTCTACCTCCGCACGCTCTACCGCGACCACCCGGCGCTCAGAGCCGCCGCCACGGTCTTCACCATCCACAACCTGGCCTACCAGGGCGTCTTCTGGCACCACGACATGCCCATGACCGGCCTCGGCTGGGACGTCTTCACCCCTGCCGGGCTCGAGTTCTACGGCAAGCTCAACTTCCTGAAGGGCGGGCTCGTGTTCTCGGACCTGCTGACCACGGTCAGCCGCACGTACGCCGCCGAGATCCGCACGACGGAATTCGGCAACGGGCTCGAGGGCGTGCTCGAGGAGCGCGCCCAGGATCTTCACGGCGTGGTCAACGGCATCGACTACGAGCAGTGGAACCCGGCGAAGGACCCCGCGCTGCCGCGCCCGTACTCGTCGGGGGAGCCCGAAGGCAAGGTCGCCTGCCGCGAGGCCCTGCGCCGCGAGCTCGGGCTCCGCGACGTTGGGCTCAACGACGCGCCGGGGCCGCTCGTTGCCATGGTCACGCGGCTCGCCGGGCAGAAGGGTCTCGACCTGGCGCTCGAAAGCCTGCCCGGCATGCTGGACGCCGGCTGCCGGGTCGCGCTCCTCGGCTCGGGCGAAGCGTCCCTCGAGGAAGCCTGGATCGAGGCGGCCGCGCGCCACCCGGGCACGGTCGCCGTGCGCATCGGCTACGATCCGGAGCTCGCCTCGCGGATGTACGCGGGGGCGGACTGTTTTCTCATGCCGTCCCGCTACGAGCCGTGCGGGCTCGCGCAGCTGATCGCGCTGCGGTATGGCGCCCTGCCTGTGGTGCGGCGCACCGGCGGCTTGGCGGACACGGTGACGGAGTTCGATCCGGCCCGCCGCACCGGCACGGGGTTCCTATTCGACGCGCTCTCGGTGGACGCGCTGCTGGACGCCGTCCGGCGCGCGGCGGCCGCCTTCCGCCGGCCGGAGCTCTGGGGTGCTCTCGTCAAGAACGCCATGACCGAGGATTTCTCGTGGGACGCCTCGGCCCGCGAATACGCGCAGCTCTACAAGAAGGTGCTCCGCCCGCAGGGCGCCAGGCCGTCACGGAGGTCGCGATGAAGAAGATCGAAGCGATCATCAAGCCGTTCAAGCTCGACGACGTCAAGGAGGCGCTGACGGAGCTCGGGATCATCGGGATGACCGTGACCGAGGTGCGCGGGTTCGGGCGACAGAAGGGGCACACGGAGCTCTACCGCGGCTCCGAGTACACCATCGACTTCCTGCCCAAGGTCAAGATCGAGCTCGTCGTGGCGGACCAGATCGTGGACAAGGTGGTCGCGGCCATCGCGGCCGCCGCGCGCACGGGCTCGATCGGCGACGGCAAGGTCTTCGTCATGCCCATGGGCGAGGCCATCCGCATTCGCACCGGCGAAAAGGGCGAATCGGCGATCTAGCCCGCGTGAAGCATCTTTTCGCCGTCCCGGCCGACGACAAGAAGGCGCTCAGCGAGCTCAAGCGGCTGGGATTCGCCGACCCGCGCGGCGCGCTCGCCAACCTCCACGCGCTGACGCCGGACCCGCTGGACGCGGAGCTTCTCGGGCCGGTCCTCCCAAGACTCTTGAAGGAGATGTCGGAGGCGCCCGACCCCGACATGGCGCTCAACAACCTCGAGCGCCTGGCGGCTCAAGGCGAGCGCGCCGCGCTGTTCCGGCTCCTGAGCTCGCATCCCGGCGCCGTCCATCTCGTCGCCAAGCTCGGCGGCACGAGCCAGTTCCTGGCCGACACGCTCCGCCGCCGGCCGACGCTCTTGTCGTGGCTCCTCGAGCCCGGCACCATGCGCCAGTGGCTCGCCGACGAGCTCGAGGCCGAGCTCGAGCAGAGCGCCCGGGCCTTCGACCGCCCCGAAGCACGGTGGAACGCGCTCCGCCGCTTCAAGTACCGCCAGCTCCTTCGCATCGGCTGCCGCGACATCCTGGGCGACGCCGACCTGACCGTGACGACGGAGGAGCTTTCCCGCATGGCCGACGTCTGCCTCTCGGCCGCGTGGCGTTGGGCGGAGGCGGATCTCCGCCAGCGCTACGGCGCGCCATGGGGGCAGGACGGGACGCCGGCGGGCCTCGCCGTCATCGGCATGGGCAAGCTGGGCGGCGACGAGCTCAACTATTCCTCCGACATCGATCTCGTGTTCGTCTACGGCGACGACGGCGAGACGTCGGGAGGCTCCGAGGGGCGCGTCCCGAACGGCGACTACTTCGCCCGCGGGGCACGGGCCATCGTCGAGGCGCTCGAGTCCGTCACGGACGAGGGTTACGCCTTTCGCGTGGATCTTCGCCTCCGCCCTGAGGGACGGATGGGCGGCGTGATCCTCTCGCTCGAGGGCTACCGCGCGTACCTCGCCGAGCGGGCGGAGCTGTGGGAGCGGCAGGCGCTGATCAAGGCGCGTTTCTGCGCGGGCGACGCGGGCGTGGCCGCGCGCTTCTTCGACATCGTCCGCCCCTTCGTATTCCGCCCCGGCGTGGAACCGGACATCGTCGCCGGGGTCCGCGGGATGAAGGCGCAGATCGACGCGTCGCTGCGCGCCAAGGGCGTGGAGCGGCGCCACGTGAAGCTGGGCGTGGGCGGCATCCGCGAGGTCGAGTTCCTGGTCCAGGCGCTCCAGCTCCTCTACTCGGGGGACGACCCGTGGCTCCGCGAGCGGAACAGCCTGCGCGCCATCTTCCGACTGACCGAGCGCGGCTACCTGCCGCAGTCGCTCGGGCGCTTCCTCGGCGAGGCGCTGGTCTTCCTGAGAACGGTCGAGCACCGGCTCCAGATCGTGGACGAGTTCCAGATCCACACCCTGCCCGAGGAGCCCGCCGCCCTTGCGCGGCTCGCCCGCCGTCTCGGCAGCATCGAGACGCCCGCCGCCGCGCGCCGCGGCTTCGAGGCCGAGTATCGCCGCGTGACCCGCGGGGTGCACCAGGCCTTCACCGGATTCTTTGCCGGATCGCCGGAGGCGCGGGAGCCCGCGCCGCGCATCCCGACCTACACCGCGCTCAAGGCGACGGGGTTCGCCGACCCGGACCGCGCCCGCCAGAACCTGCGCCTCGTTCTCGAGGGCCGGCCGCTCGTCCCGTACGCCCTGCCCCTGCGCCGCGCGCTGCGCGCGATCTTTCCCGTGCTGCTCGAGGCCCTGTGGCAGAGCCCCGACCCGGACGAGGCGCTCAACCAGTTCGAGCGCTTCGTCGCCGCCGCCGGGCCGCGCACCGCCTACCTCGAGCTGCTGGCGGAGCGGCCGGAGCTCTTGGCGAACCTCGTCAAGCTCTGCGCCCGCGGCGAGCTCCTGACCCAGCTCCTGGTGACGCAGCCGGAGCTCCTGAACGGTCTCGCGGACCCCGCGACCTTCGCGGCTCCAAGCCGCCGCGCCGACTTCAGGCGTGCCCTTGCGCCGGCGCTGGGGCCGCACCTCGCGCTGGCGGTGCGGATGGACCGCCTGCGCCGGCTCAAGCAGGCCGAGGAGCTCGGCATCACCTGGCGGATGCTCCTGGGCGTCACGGACGCCGAGCGCTTCTCGCGCGAGATGACGGCGCTCGCCGAAGCGGCGCTGGCGGCCGGCTGGCTGATGGCGCTCGGCGAGACGGCCGAGACCTTCGGCGCGCCGCGGGACGCGGCGGGCCGGATGATCACCGCCTGCGTCATCGGCCTCGGCAAGTTCGGCGGGCGCGAGCTCTCGACAGGCTCCGACCTCGACCTCTTCGTGGTCTACGGCGGGGCAGGCGAGACCGACGGAGCCGAGCGCGTCGAGGCCCATGTGTTCTACGATCGGGCCGTGGAGGCGCTCTCCTCGATCCTGGGTGACGTGACGGCGGCCGGCGTGGTCGTGCCGGTGGACCTCCGGCTCCGCCCGGGCTCGAAGGGCAGCGGCTTCGCCTCGAGCGTGGAGGCGGTCGGCCAGTACTACCGCGAGTGGGCCGACCCGTGGGAGCGCCAGACTCTCACGCGAGCGCGCCTGGTCTGCGGCGACCCGAGGCTCGGCCGCGCCGTGAGGCGGGAGATCCACGCCCTCGTCTACGGTCCCGACGCGCCGCCGCCCGACCTCAAGGAGATGCGCCAGCTGCGCGCGCGGATGGAGAAGGAGCTCGGCAAGGAGACGCCGGGACGACTCCACGTCAAGTTCGGCCGCGGGGGACTGGTGGATGTGGAGTTCATCACCCAGGCGATCCAGATGACGCACGGCAGGCTGATTCCGGCCATCAGAAGCCCGCATACCGTAACTGCGCTCAGCGAGATCGGCCGGGCCGGCCTCCTGCCCGCGGACGAGGCGGAGGCGCTCGCCGGGCACTACCGCTTCCTCCGCCGCGTCTCGGCCGACCTGCGGCTCTTCGGCGCGCGGCCCGCCGACACGCTCGAGCCGGCGGGGCTCATCCCGGCGCGCCTCGCTAAAAGCCTCGGCTTTCCCTCCCGAAAAGACCTGCTCGAGGAGTACAAGCGGCGCACCACCTGGGTGCGAGCGCTCTACGACCGTGTGGTCCCGGCATGAGCGCGCGCTTCTTCGTCGTGGACGGGCCGGGCTACCTCTACCGCGCCTACCACGCGCTGCCGTACCTCTCGAACTCCAAGGGCCAGGCCACCCATGCGGTCCGCGGCGTGTCCACCATGCTCTTGAAGCTCCTCCGGGAGGAGAACCCCGAGTACGCGGCCGTGGCCTGGGATCCGCCGGGCCCCACGTTTCGCGAAGAGAAGCTGCCGTCGTACAAGGAGACCCGTCCCAGCATGCCGGACGATCTCCGGAGCCAGATTGCGCTCGTCAAGCGGGTCTTCGAGGCGCTCCGGCTGCCGCTCCTGGAGGTGCCCACGTTCGAGGCGGACGACGTGCTCGGCACGCTGGTCGAGAGGATGCGGACCGAGCCGGTCGAGATGGTCCTCGTCACCGGCGATAAGGACATGCTCCAGCTGGTTGGGCCGCGCGTGCGGGTGCTCTCGACGAATGGGCGCGGCGAGCCCGTCTGGTTCGACGAGGCCGCCGTCGTCGAAAAGTGGGGCGTGGCGCCGGGCCAGATTCCCGACCTCCTCGCGCTGATGGGTGACAGCATCGACAATATTCCCGGCGTGCCTGGGGTCGGTCAGAAGACCGCCGTCAAGCTCATCAGCCAGTTCGGCAGCGTCGAGCGGCTCTACGAAAACCTCACGCTCGTGCCCGGGAAGGTCCGCGAGACGCTGGCCGCCAATCGCCGGCAGGCGCTCCTGTCTCGAGAGCTGGCGACGGTGAGTACGCGGGTCCCCATCGACCAGGGACTCGAGGCCTTCCGGCGCCAGGAGCCCGACTGGGAGCGGCTGCGGGCGCTCTGGACCGAGCTCGAGTTCGACACGTTGCTTCGCCTGCTCCCCGCACAGGAAGCGCCCAGGATCACGTCCGAGTCGCTGCCGAGCCTGGAGGGAGCCGCGGCGATCCAGCGGTGGCTCACCGCCGTCCCGGTGGACGACCCCGTGGCCGTGGACCGGGCGGGCGGGGGAGGGCCGCCCGAGCCCGCGCTGGGAGCGCTCGGCGTCTTCCATCCGGCTACCGGCGCTGCAATTCTGACGCTCGGGTCGGAGGCGCCGGATTTCGGAGGGCGCCGCCTGATCGGCCACGACGTCAAGCACCTGATCGAGTGGTGGCTGGCCCGCGGCGGCACGCCACCCGCCTTCGAGGACACGGCCGTCGGCGCGTATCTCCTGAACCCGGCGCGCACCAATTACAAGCTCGACGAGGTCTGCGCCGACCTCCTGGGCGAGGGGCCGGGGCTCGCGGCGCCGGGCAGCCGGGGGCGCTTCATCTGGCAGCTCTGGGAGATGCTGCCGCGCGCGCTCAAGGAGGTGGGGCTCCACACGCTCTACGAAGACCTCGAGCGGCCGCTGGGCCCTGTGCTGGCGGCGATGGAGCGCCACGGCATCCGCGTGGACCCGGGTCGTCTCGCGGACTTCTCCAAGGAGCTCGACCTGGCCCTCGAGCGGCTCACGCGCGAGATCTACGCCCTTGCCGGGGAGGAGTTCAACATCGGCTCGCCCAAGCAGATGGCGCGGATCCTCTTCGACAAGCTCAAGCTCCCGCCGGTCAAGAAGACCAAGACGGGGTATTCGACCGACGCCGACGTCCTCGAGCAGCTGGCGCTGGGCCACGAGCTGCCGGCCAAGATCATCGAGCACCGGACGCTGGCCAAGCTCAAGTCCACCTACGCCGACGCGTTGCCGGTCCTGATCAACCCGGCCACGGGGCGGATCCACACATCCTTTAACCAGCTTGTCACGGCGACGGGGAGGCTTTCGTCGTCCGCTCCAAACCTACAAAATATCCCCATCCGCACCGAGCTCGGCCGGCGGATCCGCGCGGCTTTCGTGCCCGAGGCCGGATGGCGCTTCGTCGCGGCGGACTACTCGCAGATCGAGCTGCGCATCCTGGCTCACGTCTCGGGCGAGGAGAGCCTCATCGCCGCGTTCCGCGCCGGAGAGGACATCCATCGCCGCACGGCAGCCGAGGTCTTCGGCATCGAGCTATCGCGGGTGACCGAGGCGCAGCGCGACGTGGCGAAGACCACGAATTTCTCCGTCATCTACGGCGTGACGGCCTTCGGGCTCTCGCGCGGGCTCGCGATCACGCCCAAGCAGGCGCAGGAGTTCCTCGATCGCTTTTTCGCGCGGCACCCGAAGGTCAAGGCCTGGCTCGAGCGCACCGTCGCCGAGGGGCGCCAGCGGGGCTTCGTGGCGACGCTCCTCGGCCGGCGCCGCTACATCCCGGAGCTTCAAAGCGGCAACCCCAACCTCCGGGGCTTCGCCGAGCGTATGGCGACCAACGCGCCCATCCAGGGCACGGCCGCCGACCTGATCAAGATCGCCATGGTGCGGATGGCCAAGACGCTCGGGGAGAGCGGCCTCGAGAGCCGCATGCTGCTCCAGGTCCACGACGAGCTGCTGTTCGAATCGCCCGAGGCCGAGGTCCCGCGCCTCGAGGCCCTGGCGCGGCAGGTGATGGAATCGGCCATGGCGCTCGACGTCCCGCTCAGGGTGGACATCAAGACGGGCGCGGATTGGGCTCAGGCGTGAGGCGCTTCCTCCTGGTCGGTCTCACCGGCAGCATCGCCACCGGCAAGAGCACGGTCAGCCGGATGTTCGCTCATCTGGGCGCGCGCGTCCTCGACGCCGATCTCCTCGCGCGAGAGGTCGTCATGCCGGGCCAAGCCGCCCACGCCCGTATCGTCGAGGAGTTCGGGCCCCAGGTTGTCCAGGAGGACGGCTCGCTTGATCGCAAGGCGCTGGGCGCCGTTGTCTTCGCCGACGCCGCGAAGCGGAAGCGCCTCGAGGAGATCACCCACCCGGCCATCGGCCTACGCCAGCAGCGCATCCTTTCCGTCCTCGACGAGGAGGCCTTCGAGGGCGTCGTCATCTGGGACGCGGCGCTTCTCTTCGAGGGAGGCGGCGTCGCCAAGATGGACCGCGTGGTCGTGGTCTACGCCGACCCGGAGATCGAGCGCCGGCGTCTCATGGAGCGCGACGGCCTGAGCGACACCGACGCGCGCGCGCGGATTGCCAGCCAGATGCCCATCGCCGAGAAGGCGAAGCTAGCGGACCATGTTATCGACAACTCGGGCACGCGCGAGGAAACCGAGCGCCAGGTGCGGACGGTGTACGGCGCGTTCCTGGCCGAGCTCAAGGCCCGGCGGCAGACATGAGCCCGCGGCGCAACGCGCGGGCGAATGTTCCGAGGCCCAAGCGCCACGCCGCCTCGGGCAAGACACGGGCGCTCGGCCAGCACTTCCTCCGCGACGACGCGGTGGCCGAGCGGATCATTGGGGAAGTCCGGCCGACGATCCGGGACCTCGTGATCGAGATCGGGCCCGGGCTGGGGGCGCTGACGAGCCGTCTCGCGCGCGCGGCGGGTAGGCTCCTGGCGCTCGAGGTGGACGAGGTCATGGCCGCCGCGCTCGTCGAGCGCTTCGCGGATGCGCCCCACGTGGAGGTCTTCGTGGCCGATGCCCGGTCCTTCAACTACACGGGGCTGTCCGCGCTCAAGCCCGATCCGGCCGGGCGCGTGCTCGTCGTGGGGAATCTTCCGTACAGCGTGGGCAAGCCCATCCTCCAGGCCCTCGTCGAGGCGGGACCGGTCGTGGACGAGATGGTGCTGATGCTCCAGAAGGAAGTCGCCGAGCGCGTGGCGGCCGGCCCTGGCGGCAAGACGTACGGAAGCCTCTCGGTGCTGACCCAGCTGTCCTGCGAGGCGCGGCTCGCCTTCACGGTGCCGCCCGGCGCTTTCCGCCCGCCGCCCCAGGTGGACTCCGCGGTGATACATCTCCGTGTCCGGCGCGCGCCGCCCGTCCCGGTGGGCGATCCGGCGCGGCTCCGCGCGGTCGTCCTCGCGGCCTTCGGCCAGCGCCGGAAGAGCCTCGCCAATGCCCTGGCCTCGGGCCTCGGGCTGGCAGCCGGGCGCGCGCGCGCGATGTGCGACGCAGCGGGCATCGAGCCCGGCCGCCGGGCCGAGACGCTCTCTCTCGCAGAATTCGCCCGCCTGGCCCAGTCCCGACACCCGTCCCCCACGGGAAACGGGTAGAGGGTCAGGCACTGGGCCAAGTTGCGAGTCAGACGAGGCCCGAGGGAGCCAGCGGCGCGAGGCGTACGTTCGTGTACGTTGAGCGTCGCTGGCGACCGAGAACGAAGTGTGACGAAGTAAATTGGCCCAGTGCCTGGAGGTGGCTCATGAGCGTCCGTTCTCTGCGCATGCTGGCCCTGGTATCCCTGCTCGCCGCCTGCGCATCGCCCGCTCCCATCGAGCTCCGCGACATGGGCTCCTTCCACGTGGGCGGGCGCGAGGCCGTCATCTCGGGCAAGCCCGTCAAGGAGGTCGTCTTCACGCCGGGTGGGGTGCCCGCCAAGGTCGATCCCAACGGCGTCTACCAGGTCGAGCAGATGTACGTGCAGTACTTCCTGCCCGCGCGCGAGCGTGGGTCAGTCCCGCTGCTCCTCTGGCACGGCGGCGGCCTCACGGGCGTCAGCTACGAGACGACACCGGACGGACGCGAGGGCTGGCTCAACTACTTCGTCAAGAAGGGGTGGGCCACCTTCAACTCCGACGCCGTCGAGCGCGGGCGGGCAGGCTGGGCGCAGTACCCCGACGTCTTCCAGAGCGAGCCCATCTTCCTCACCAAGGCCGACCCCTTCGAGCGCTTCCGCATCGGCCAGGGCCAGGGCTCGTACAACCGCGACGTCGCCCTGATGAAGCCGCTGCCGGGCACCCAGTTCCCGATCGAGGCCTATGAGAACTTCACCCGCCAGCTCGTCCCCCGCTGGACCTCGACCGACGCTCCCACCATCGCGGCCTACACGCTCCTCGTGGACCGCATCTGCCCCTGCGTCATCGTCTTCCACTCCCAGGCGGGACCGTTCGCGTTCAAGGTCGCCCAGGCGCGCCCCGACAAGATCAAGGCGCTGGTGGCCGTTGAGCCGGGCGGCGTGGGCGATCCCGCCCAGGCGGCGGCGCTCAAGGGCATCCCCATCCTCGCCCTCTTCGGCGACCACATCGAGCGCGACGGCCGCTGGCCGGCCATCCGCGCGAACGCGGTCAAGTTCCTCGAGGTGGTGCGCGAGGCCGGCGGGCGGGTGGAGATCCGCGACCTGCCGAAGGCCGGCATCCGCGGCAACTCGCACATGATGATGATGGACCGGAACAACCTCGAGGTCGCCGGCGTGATCCAGACGTGGCTCGAGCGTGAGGGCCTCTGGCACTGACCGCCGGGGCGTTTCTTCGCTCACGCGCGGCGCGGTGGTACGATGACAGCGCCGCCGTGAGCACCCTTTACCGACCCGAGCCGGTTCCGATCGACGTACCCGCCGAGCCCGCGGTCCGCCTGATCCCCCTGGGCGGTCTCGGCGAGATCGGCCTCAACATGATGCTGATCGAATCCGGCGACGACATCATCGCTGTGGACTGCGGCCTCCTCTTCCCCGACGACGAGATGCCCGGGGTGGACTACGTCATCCCGGACTTCACGTACCTCCGCGAGCACCGGGAGCGTTTTCGCGCCGTGGTGCTGACCCACGGCCACGAGGACCATATCGGCGCTCTCTCCTATCTCCTGCGCGAGTTCGACGTCCCGGTATACGGCACGCCGCTGACGCTGGCCATTGCGCGGCACCGGCTGCAGGAGCTGGGCGTGCTCGAGCGGGCGGATCTGAGATCCTACGCGCCGGGCGACGAGATCCGGGCGGGCGGCTTCGTCGTGGTCCCGATCCGCGTCACCCACTCGATCGCAGACGGCATCGGCCTGGCCATCGAGACCCCGGTGGGCACGGTCATTCACACCGGCGATTTCAAGCTCGACCCGCGCCCCGTGGACGCCGAGCAGCCCGACTACGCGAAGTTCGCGGCGCTGGGCGAGCGCGGGGTGCTCTGCCTCTGCTCGGATTCGACCAACGTCGGCCGGCCCGGGCGCACGGGATCGGAGACCGAGGTCGGTGAGGCGCTCGCGGGCCGCTTCACCCAGGCGCCGGGCAGGATCCTCGTCGCCACCTTCGCCTCGCACATCCACAGGATCCAGCAGGTGCTGAACCTGGCGGAGGCCGGCGGCCGGAAGGTCGCGCTGCTCGGCCGCAGCATGGTCGCCAACGTCGCCGTCGCCTCCGAGATGGGCTACCTCAAGGTGCCCGAGGGGCTCCTGGTCTCCCTCGAGGAGCTGGGCGGGCTCGCGGCGCGGAAGCAGGTGATCCTGTCCACAGGGAGCCAGGGCGAGACCCACTCGGCCGTATCGCTGATCGCCGCGGGCGAGCACAAGTACGTCGAGGTCGGCGCGGGGGATCTCGTGATCTTTTCTTCGAGGGTCATCCCCGGCAATGAGCGCGTGATCGGGCGCGCCATCAACGCGCTCCTCCGCCGCGGCGCCGAGGTGCTCTGGGAGGACGTCGCCTTCGTCCACGTCTCGGGGCACGCGAGCGAGGACGATCTCAAGCAGATGATGGAGCTGACGCAGCCGCGCTACTTCATGCCCGTGCACGGCGAGTACCGCCACCTGCTCCAGCACGGAAAGCTCGCCGAGAGCGTCGGGATTTCCAAGGACCGCATCTTCCTCGTCGAGGACGGGCTGGGCCTGGAGCTCTCGAAGTCCGGCGCGCGCGTGCTCGCAGGCTACCCCGCGGGGCGCGTCTTCGTGGACGGCAAGGGCATCGGCGACGTGGGGCAGGTCGTGCTGCGCGACCGTCAGCTCCTCGCCGAGGCGGGCATGGTCGTGGTGGCGCTGACCGTGGACAAGACCACGGGCTCGGTCGTCGCGGGACCCGAGATCGCCTCCCGCGGGTTCGTCTATATGAAGGAGTCGGAGGAGCTGATGGAGGAGGTCAAGCAGGCCGTCCGCGAGGCGCTGGCGGCGCGCCAGGAGCCGGAGGTGATCGGCCGCGAGCTGATCGGCGCCGTCGTGCGCAGCGCCGTCCGCCGCTTTATCAACCAGCGCTTCGACCGCAAGCCGGTCGTGATCCCGCTGGTCCTGGAGGTCTGATGGCTTCGACTGCCTCCGAGCGGGAGCAGGGACGCTGGGTGCGGGAGGTCAAGGGCATCCTGGCGCTCGCCCTCTCGGGCTTCGGCTTCGTGGCGCTCTACGCCTTCGACCCGACGCTGCACCTGCTCGACCAGACGAGCCCCGTGGGCCCCGTCGGCGTGTGGCTCGGCTGGGTCTTTTTCTGGGCCTTCGGCTACGCCGGCTACCTCTTCCCGGTGCTGCTGGCGGGCTACGGCGCCTCGGCCTTCATCCGCTCGCGCATGGTGACGGGCTGGCCCGCCGCTGCCGGCCTCGGGCTCCTCCTGATCAGCGTGACGGGAATTCTCACGCGCATGTCCGACACGCTCTTGGAGCAGCGCATCCACAAGGGCGGCGTCCTCGGCTGGGCCGTGTCGGAAGCCCTCCGCGTCTCCGTCGGCAGCGTGGGCACCTCGATCATCCTCCTCGCCATCATCCCGGTCGCCGTGCTGTTCATCACGCGGGTGTCGCTCCACGTGATGTCGCGCGCCGCGGGCGACAGGCTATCGGGCCTGCCCTTCTTCCGCGGCAAGAAGACGGCCGGCGCGACGTCGCGCTCCGCCGCGTCTGTCCGCCTCGATCCCGCGGTCGAGCCCGACGGCGACGCTGCGCCGCCGCGCCTCGTCGTCAAGGAGCCGGCCAAGCTCAAGGCCTCGCTCGTGGAGAAGGGGCTCGCGTGGCAGGAGACCTTCGACTTCGGCAAGGGCGGCGCCCGGGCATTCCAGCTGCCGTCCGTGGGGCTACTGCAGCCTCCTCCGGCATCGGAGCTCAAGCGCACGCGCGAAGAGCTCGAGGCCAACGCGCAGACGCTCAAGAAGAAGCTCGAGGACTTCGGTGTCACCGGCCACATCGTCCAGGCGAGTCCCGGCCCCGTCATCACCTCCTACGAGTTCGAGCCGGCGGCCGGCGTCAAGGTCAGCCAGGTCGTCAACCTGGCCGACGACCTGGCGCTGGCCATGAAGGCCGCGGCGGTCCGCATCATCGGACCCATCCCGGGGCGCGGCACGGTCGCCGTCGAGGTGCCGAATCCGCAGATTGCCACGGTCTACCTGCGCGAGATCCTCGTCTCGCCGGAATTCGTCGAGTCCAAGGGTAAGCTGCCGCTGGCCCTCGGCAAGGACACCACGGGCAACCCGGTGGTCGCCGACCTGACGTCCATGCCGCATCTCCTCATCGCGGGCTCGACCGGCAGCGGCAAGAGTGTCGGCATCAACACCATGATCTGCTCGCTGCTGTACAAGGCGACGCCCGCCGACGTGCGATTTCTATTGATCGATCCCAAGCGGCTCGAGCTCGGCATCTACGAGAGCATCCCGCATCTCCTGGCGCCCGTCGTCACCGACGCCAAGGAGGCCTCGGCACGGCTCAGGTGGATCGTCGGCAAGATGGACGAGCGCTACAAGGCGCTCCAGGCCAAGGCCGTGCGCAACATCGAGGGCTACAACAAGGAAGTGGCGCCCGAGGAGAAGCTGCCGTACTGGGTCGTCGTCGTGGACGAGCTGGCCGACCTCATGATGGTCTCGGCGGGCGACGTCCAGAACTCGCTGGTGCGCCTGGCGCAGATCGCGCGCGCCGTCGGCATCCACCTCATCATCGCGACCCAGCGGCCGTCCGTCGACGTGGTCACGGGTCTCATCAAGGCCAACTTCCCGACGCGCATCGCCTTCCAGGTGGCAAGCAAGGTGGATTCCCGCACCGTGCTCGACGGCAACGGGGCGGAGCAGCTCCTGGGCAGAGGCGACATGATCTTCGTGCCGCCCGGAGCGTCGCGCCAGATGCGGGTGCACGGCTCCTGGGTCGCCGACAACGAGGTCAAGGCCGTCTGCGAATTCCTGCGCAAGCAGGGCTCGGCGGTCTACGAGAAGGTCGAGCTGCCGGTGATCGAGGAGGAGGGCGGTGGCGGCGACGAGGGCCGGGATGACGTCTACTGGGACGCGGTCACCCTCGTGATCTCCCAGCGCGCGGGCTCGATCTCCTTCCTCCAGCGACGGCTTGGGCTCGGCTACCCGAAGGCTGCGCGCTTCATCGACATGATGGAGCAGGATCGCATCATCGGTCCCGGCCAGGGCGCCAAGCCCCGCGAGATCCTGGTCGGCCCCGAGTACCTGGCGAAGCGGGGGAAGTAGTGCGCTCGTCACAGACACCCTCTCCCCTCGGGGGAGAGGGCAGGGTGAGGGGCGCGCGTTGCCGGGCTCTCGCAGAAGTTGCGGCCGGCGCACCGGGGGCGCCGATCAACTCGGGCCTCGCCTCGCGACGCTCCTCGCTTGGCGCTCGTCGGCCGTCGCTCAGCTCGAACTGCGTACCCCCAACCGCACGGGGGTTCGGGGGGCATCCCCCGGCACGCCGACCGCAACTTCTGCGGGCTGCTCTTCTAGCTGTCGCCTCCATCATCTTGTTCGCGGTGACGGCGGGGGCGCAGGAGCTGGAGCAGGTGGTGGACGCGGTCGAAGCGACGTACGGCAAGATGACCGACCTGCGGGCCGACTTTAAACAGGTGGCGTGGAACAAGAGCCTGGGGCAGGACGTCAAGGCCGAGGGCACGGTGTATTTGAAAAAGGGCGGCAAGATGCGCTGGGAGTACAAGAGCCCGTCGCCCCAGCAGATCGTGTCTGACGGCACGCACCTCTGGGTCTACACGCCCGAGCTCAACCAGGTCAACAAGGGCGACGCGCCCAAGGCGCTCGCGGGCCCGGCGGGGAGCTTTCTCCAAGGGCTCGGCAAGGTGCGCGAGGAGTTCTCCGTGCGCTTCCTGAACCCGGCCAACAAGACGGACGCCTCCGGCCGGCCCGTCCTCGACCTCACGCCCAAGAGGCCGACGCCGCTCCTGACGCGGCTCGTGCTGACGCTCGACCCGAAGGAGAATTACATAGTCCGCCAGGCCGTGCTCTACGACCAGCTCCAGAACACGGTGACGATGTCGTTCAACCGGGTTCTCGTCAACCCCGGCCTCAGTGATACCCTCTTCGCGTTCACGCCGCCCAAGGGGACAGCGGTGGTCCCGCTCGAGATCCGATAGGAGGCGCCGGGAGAAGCTATGGCCGCTGAAAACAGCTTCGACATCGCGTGCAAGGTGGACATGCAGGAGGTCGCCAACGCCGTCAACCAGGCCAAGCGGGAGGCCGAGACCCGCTACGACCTCAAGGGCTCGAAGAACGAGATCCTCGAGGAGAAGATGGACCTCGTCCTGACCTCCGCCGACGACATGAAGCTCAAGGCCGTGCTCGACATCCTCCAGTCCAAGCTCCACCGCCGCGGCGTCGACCTCAAGGCGCTCACGATCAAGGACCCGGAGCCCGCGGCCGGCGGAACCGTGCGCCAGCGCATCACGCTCCAGGACGGCATCCCCATGGAGAAGGCCAAGGAGATCGTGCGCCTCATCAAGGACTCCAAGATCCGCGTCCAGGCCTCGATCCAGGAGAAGCAGGTGCGGGTCTCCGGCAAGAACCGCGACGACCTCCAGGCGGTCATCGCGCTGGTGAAGTCGAAGGACCTGGGCGTCGCGCTCCAGTTCACGAACTATCGGTCCACGTGATGAAGAAGCTCTTGGGCGCCCTGCTCGCGCCCGCCCTGCTCGCGCCCGCCCTGATCATGGTCATCGCGCTGCCGGTGCTCTCCGCGCCGGCCCAGGCCCAGAACCTGAACGAGGTCTTCCGCAGGGCCAACCCGTCCGTCGTCGTGATCCGGGCCAGGGGGCGCGACGTCAGCAATGTCGGCGTCACCCGGTTCAGCGAGACGGGCTCGGGCGTGCTGGTCTCCGCCGACGGCAAGGTGATGACGGCGGCGCATGTGGTCAACGCCATGGACGAGATCACCGTGGAAGCGCTCGGCGGCGAGCGCGTGTCCGCGAAGATCATCGCCTCCGAGCCCGCCGCCGATCTCTCGCTCCTCCAGCTGGAGCGGATGCCCCCGAGCATGCGCGCGGCCAGGATGGCGGATTCGAGCACGGTCAGGGTCGGCGACCAGGTCATTGTCATCGGCGCGCCGTATGGGCTCGCGCACTCGATGAGCGCGGGCTGGGTCAGCGCGCGCTGGCCGCCCAACACCGTCTACAAGAGCATGCCGCTGGCTGAGTTCTTCCAGACCACGGCCACGATCAACACGGGCAACTCGGGCGGGCCCATGTTCAACATGGCGGCTGAGGTCATCGGCATCGTCAGCCACAACATCTCCAAGTCCGGCGGCAGCGAAGGGTTGGGCTTCGTCGTCACGATCAACACGGCCAAGAAGCTCCTGCTCGAGCGCAAGTCCTTCTGGACCGGCATCGACGGCACCATGCTGACGGGCGACCTGGCCGCCATCTTCAACGTCCCCGAGCCCTCCGGCTTCCTCGTCAAGACCGTGGCCCAGGGATCGTCGGGGTGGGATATGGGTCTCCTGGGAGGCGACAAGATCGCCACGATCGCGGGCCAGCAGATCGCCGTGGGCGGCGACATCATCCTGTCCGTCGACGGCATCGCCGTCGGGTCGGACGACAACATCGAGAAGATCCGCAACAGGCTGGCCGCCGAGCCGCCGGGCACGCCCTTCAAGATGAAGGTCCTCCGCGCCGGCAAGGTCATCGAGCTCACCGGCAAGACCCAACAGTAAGTCGGTCCCCCCGCGGCTCCGCGGTGCCGGCGCCCCCTGTCGGCCGTCGTTCGCCCGTTCCACGGCTCTGACTCTGCTAGACTCCCGCCCAGCCTGTGAGGAGGCCTCCTGCATGGAACCGGCCCGGTTTCCCGACGCCCCGCATCCCCTCGCGCCTGACTCGCAGACCGGCTGCAGGAAGAGCCAGTGATGGAGCGCAGAAGGTTCATTGAGGTGATCGCCGGCGGCATCGTCGTCGCGCCGCTCACCGCCGAGGCCCAGCAGGCGGCCAAGATCGCTCGAATAGGCTTCCTGTCGCCCAACCTGGCCGCTAACTCCCACCTTCCAGAGGCCTTCCTTCAAGGACTGCGTGACCTCGGCTACGTCGAGGGCCGCAACGTCCTGATTGAATACCGAGATGCCGAGGGGAAGTTCGAGCGGCTCCCCGCTCTTGCGGCCGAACTGGTTGCGCTCAAGGTTGATGTCATCGTGGCCGGAAGCACAATCGCCGCCCTGGCCGCCAAGCAAGCGACCAGGACCCTCCCCATTGTCTTCGCTTCTGCTGGCGATCCGGTTACGGACGGGCTCGTCACCAGCCTTGCGCGGCCGGGCGGCAATGTCACGGGGTTGTCCGCCCTCACCCCGGAGCTAGTCGGCAAGGGTCTGGAACATCTCACGCAGGCCGTTCCGGGGGTCAGTCGGGTCGCTGCCCTCTGGCAGCCAGGTGGCCAGGGCGAACGCATGGGAAAGGACATGCTGAAGGAAGCAGACGTCGCGGCGCGGGCGCTGGGGGTGCGGCTTCAATTCGTTGAGGCGCGAGGGCCAGACGATTTCGACAGGGCCTTCTCGGACATGGCCCGGGCGCGCGCGGGTGCTCTGACTGTGTTCGGAGGCGCCTCGTGGACCTGGCGGCAAAGAACCGGCTGCCGGCAGTGTACGGATTGAGGGATTTTGTCGATGCCGGGGGCCTTATGGCCTATGGACCGAACCTTGCTGATATGCATAGGCGCGCCGCTACCTACGTGGACAAGATTCTCAAGGGCGCCAAGCCCGGCGATCTCCCCGTGGAGCAGCCGACCAAGTTCGAGCTGGTGATCAACCGTGCGTCCAGAGAAAGCTGACGTGTTCAGCGGGAGGCAGTCCCGCCGGGGTAAGAGCCAGAGCCCCGTAACTTGGGTGGCAGGGTGGAGGGAAACCAAGACTCTGAAGCCCACCGACGAAGC